>WQTY01000147.1 GCA_009786045.1 Pseudomonadota bacterium
AAAATGGTAATAAAGCCCAAGCCTTGTTCCGACCAAAATCCCGGACGAACGCGAAAACGGCCACGCCACCAGGCCCAAAGCAGCATCCACACGAAAGATCCCAGCCCGCTCCGGCACGAAATAACTGCGCGCATTCAGCCCGCCCGAAACACCCAGCATCCCGGGCCACAGAGCGACATCGACACCCGCAGACAAGAGCAGCCCCCAGGCAGTTTTAGCCTTACCCTCTTTCCTTCCGGCACGATACCGCCAAGCACCATCCCAAAGCCCTGCACACGTTATCCCGCCCCCGCCAAATACCGTCACCCAGTTTCCAAATTGTTTCGACAGCCCAACGCTTGCACCAATTTCATAGCTTGCATGGCGTCTTTCTCCCTCCAGCATGCCATGACGCCAGGACACACCAAACTCCAGACGCGCGCCTTCAGGCTGCGCCAGGCTCTCCCTCCCAAAGAAGGACAGGCAGATTAAAACCAGCAAACACGACACAACGCGAAATATCTGCAAAGCGCGTCCCTCCCCATTTCCTCGTCAAAGTGCCGCCCCAAAACCCACCAGCGACCAGATCAAATCAAGCCCGAGAATCGCCATAAAACAAGCCACTACCGCCTGCGTCGTCGATACGCCCACACCCCACGTCCCGCCGTACGCAAGACGTGCAACGCCAAACGATACCATGGGAATCGCCATACCAAATGAAAATGTCTTGCAACAGGCCACCACCAGATCTCGCCAGCCAACATCCCCAAGACGCATATACAGGTCTGCCGAAACGCCAAAGGCCACATGCGCCGTGGCAAACCCCGTCAACCACAAAACCACACATGCAATCGACACACAGCAAAACATCGCCAGCACCGACGCATACAAACGCGGCAGTGCATGATACTGCGCCGGATGGATGCCGCACAGCATCAGCGCATCATTCTGCTCCGTCACCTGCCAGTGCGCTATTTCTGCGGCCATGCCTGTGCCAATCCTGGTCGTAAGCATCAGGGCAGTCACCGTCGGACCGAACTCGCGCAGGATCATCTGTAAATACACAGGCCCAAGAAGCGAAAAATCGCCGATCAGCCGCTCAAGCTGAAGCCCTGCCTGATACACGAGGCTCAAACCAAGCGCCACGCTCGTCCACAGAACAAGGAACACCGAGCGATTGGCCATGTCATAGGCCTGCGTCAAAACCTCACGCCGATCCACGCGCGCGTGGATGGCATAATACAGCGTCTGCCCTATCGAAGCGGCAATCGATGCCAACAGGCGGCACAACCCTCCCATTTGTCAACCCATCCACCATGAAAGCAGGAAATTGAAAAAAAAGACAGCGATGGCCGAACTCACCACCGAATTATTCACACTGCGCCCAAGGGCCCGGCCGGATCCGCTTGTTCGAATCCCATAATAACAGGAAATCAAACCAATCGCCCCTCCAAATACCCACGCCTTGATCATGCCCAGCAAAAAATCCCATACCACCAGGCTCGATTGCACACTCGTCCAAAAAATCGACGGGTGAATGCCGATCATCCCATACCCAAGCAAACTCGCCGCTCCCAAGGCACTTGCGTTGCCAATCAACACCAGCACAGGCATCGATAAAGTCAGGGCCAGCACCCGGGGCAATGCCAGACAGGCCACCGGTTCAATCGCCAGACACCTGAGCATATCATCCTGACCACACAGACGAGCAGCGCCGAGAACGGCGGTATTGCGAGCGCCAACCCGACCGTTGAGCACCAGTGCAATGAACAGCGGTGAAATCTCGCGCAGCGTTGCATAGCTTGCTCCCCAGCCAAGCATACCCTGTGCACCAAACTGCATGACATAGGAAGAGGCCTGTATGACCATGATCCCCCCCACAAACAATGAGGCGACCACCGTCAAAATGAAGGACTCATCAATGATCTCACTCAACGCACGCAATAGCGCACGCCCATCCAGACGCCCCACAAAACCCAAATACAGCAGACGCAGGAACGACCAGAATCTCACAAAAAACAACCCTAAAGCATTTTCAGTTTTCTTTACATGGGGGAACTGCTCCCCCAAAAAGGAGGACGCCAGCGAAGCTGCCAGGGGGTTCCCACCCCCTGCCGGGCAGATATTATCTGCCCCTGCGACGTATCGCTTTGGGTGAAGTGCGAAATGTTATTGTTTGTGGCAACATGCTTCACCTTGCGAGCAGAAGAAACGCTGTCTGCTTGTGTAGCCATAAGCTGAAAACGCTCTAAAAACCGGCACACAGGCAAAATAAAGTCAGGCAATTTATTTTAGGAAGATCACCAGGATAACGAGAACCAGGATAACGAAAATACCCAAAAATATCAGGCTGCTTATTGAAATCTTAGATAAGCCATCCGATTTGACCTTGGCTTTGGCCACGGGCGGAGCCACTGGTTCCATAATCACCGTCGCACGCTCATGCTCTGACGACAAAGATACCGCCTCTTTTTCGATCTCGCTGAGTTCTGCGTACAGCACTGTACCATCCGGGTATCGCTCCCCCGGCTCTTTCTTCATGCATTTCTCAATGCAGCGGATGAGACGCTTGGACACCTTGTACTCGGGCCTGGGAACGCATGGGGGTGGCGCATCATTGACCTGAGCGTACATGACTTCCATCGGTGAGTTCGTCTTGCTGTCAAAAGGCACCTGACCAGAAACTGCCTGGTAAAGCATCACACCCATTGCATAGACATCGACTGCTGCCGTAATTTCCGTCATGCCCATCGCCTGTTCGGGGCTCATGTAGTGTGGCGTGCCAAAGGCTACGCCAACCATGGTCAGTTTCTTGGCTGCGCCCTGAAGACGCGCAAATCCAAAATCCAGCACCTTCGGATGCTCAATGCCATCGTCATCCCTGATGATAAAGATATTCTCCGGCTTCAGATCGCGATGGAATATCCCCTTCTTATGGGCCTCACCAAGGGCAGAGCTCATGGACACAAACCAGCGCAGCATCGTTGCCAAATCGGGCAAATCCCTGCGAAGTGCCTCAAACAGCGTTCGGCCGGACAAGAGCTCCATGGCCATGTAAATCGTATTGTGGTTTTCGTCCGGCGCGCAGCCATACAACTTGACGATATTCGGGTGCTCCAGCGACGATACCACCTCCGCCTCGCGAAAAAAGCGCTCGCGAAGCGTCTCATCTTCCACATACTCGCTCTTGAGTATCTTAAGCGCAATATCCTTGCCCGTGTACTTCGCGCGCGCCTTGTAAATCCGCCCCATCCCGCCCTCGCCTATCAGCGAAAGCGGAACATACTGCCCGCCCACAAGTTCGCCCAGAAGATGTCCCTCCGGTGCACGCGCAAGCTCCCGCTCATCTACGAAATACCGACGGTCAGCACTGCACTGCTTTCCTTCTTCGCCTTGCGCCCTACAGAGCGGACAAATCGCCATGTCTTCCTCTTTAACCTCTTAGTATGTCCCACAACCCCAAAAATCCCGCACAAATGTACACGAACAACGCCCCGTTGGCAAGTTTTATGCGTGACACACGACAACGCAAAAACTACCAGTTGATGGGCTGGTAAAACCAAAACCGAAACATATTGACATCGCGATCCGCCATCAAAGGCGTCTGACGGATGCGCAATACCGTATCATTGACAAAATAAGACGGAATGACAAACGGCCAGTTTCGCCACCGCCAACGGCGATCAAACCCCTCACAGCGCGATATGCCGACATCCACACCGTTGACGTTGATCATGAGTTCGTAGTCGCCGCGGGCGTAATCCATCATTCGGATAATCGCAAAGTGCGTATCCGGGATCACATGAGATATGACAATCTCGGAAAAACCGCCTTCATGGGCTACGCCCGTGTCTTCAATCAGCGAACCGTCTGGAAAATGCAGCCTCTGACGATTCTTCCAGGCATCGCGCGATTCGCTTATACGAAATTTATAGCGCCGCTCCGAAGCTTCGTTCGTGACATTGAGCTCTCCCATCCGCAACCACTCCAGCTCGTCTATCTCGAACACCTCCGGCATCTCCGCCGACCACACCTTGACAAAGTCCCAGTTCGACGTAATCGGATAGACGCGCGGCAATGGCTTCACCTGATTTGGAAGGTAGATCCGACGCTCATTGCCAATCAAACGCTCAAGATGCGCATACGAAAACGACAGCTTCTCCATCTGCACCAATGCCATCGACAGCTTCTGCATCGGGGTCTTTGTCGGATCGAGGACGAGCTGGCGAAACGCATAGCAATTGCCAAGATGTTTCTGCCACTCAGGGCGCTCCAGGACGCGCTCATCCACATTCGCCATCACCGCCGACACCATGTGCTCATCCATCTGGCGGAAAAAATCCAAAATATCGCCCACCGACTGCTCTTTGATCACATTGGCCTCAATGAGCTCGGCGAGTACCAGAAAACTCTGGCCAATCGAGGCCACGGCGCCGAGACGCGCATGCCCGCCGACCCGATCAAACGACCGTTTGCGCTCATACAACAGCTTAAGCAGCCGAATCCGCGTGTCCATATCGATGTTGCGATTGCACGGTTGATTGCGCCGATACCGCATATCGATCTCGTTGAGGCCCGGACTGAGAGGATCGGCAGGATTGCGCACCGATACACAGTCTGCTGACAGGGCCACGCGCGCAAGCTCCAGCTGAGAATTCATAGCCGGTTTCTCGCTCACGACAAAACGATACGTCTCCCGAAAATACTTGTTCTCTACCCGGCCATCGGCGAGGCGAACCCTGTCCGAGGCCATCTCCTGGTAAGTGATCTTGATGTATACCGTCGTCGGAAGCTGAAGCTTGTCCAGCTCAATCGTCGCGGCCTCCAGGCTCTGAACACAGAGCTCATTGCCAAGATCGTCGGTCGCAATCCCAGGCGTTATCTCCACCTTCAGGCTGGGGGTCGACGTCTGGCGAACGCGCATCTGACGCATGCCATCCTGAATTCCCTCTCCATGAAGATACTGCATGTGAAGACGACGCTTCTGCACATGATAGTCGTGGCGGGCATTCCAGTCCTCTTCCGTCAAAAAATGCTTGAAGAAGTAAACCCGCTTAAAGCTCTGCGAATCCTCCTGAGGCACCCTCGGTGTCACTGCCCTCGTATCCATACCATCCATACCCTGTTGCTTAATTTTTACACCACCAGCCCCACCCCCAAAGACTAAAACTGAACCAACGGTGCGCTCCCCGCGGCGTCGCTCGAAACCTCGGCCGCCACAATGCGCGCATCCTTGGCCATGGTCTCCTCGCACAAATTCAGCAAATTCATCAGATCGTCCTTGAACACATCGCGCATCGGCAGCAAAACAGCACGATACGACCCCAAAGCCCCCCGCATCACATCAAACACCTCGCCCACACCATCGCGAAAGACCATCCCACGCTCCCCATACGCCTTCACCACAAACGCCCCCGCCTCGTCCGAATCCTCAAAGCATGCCCCGCTGCTTACCCCTCCCTCCAGCGGCTCAAACGCAATGCCCGTGCAAAACGTCCGGCGCCCATCCTTTGCCGCATACTTCAACACCTTCATCAACCCATGAAAGCATAAAAATGGGTCATACTCACGGCGCTCGCCGCCAGAGGCAAAATCCTCCAGCGATGCGTCCACACGCGCCAGCCGCAACAACGATGCCAACCGCTCCGCTTCGCGAATCGTCACGCTGTACTTCTGAGCATATCCCCCAGTCAATGTGCTGATCGTGTACTGTACCGAATAATGCATCACTCTCCCTCACACAGATGAAAAGCCACGGCCAATAATGCCCTATGCCCGGCACATCTTGCAAGCGCAATTGCCATAGAATCAAAGCATTGCCCGAAAGCTGCACACAAGACAAACCCCTTCAAAGAGGCAATCATTTTCGTCCGATTTGCAGAAACAGCCCGTGCGTGTCTGCCCTCTGTCAAAGGGGTTCCCCGTGCATTTTTCGTGACGGCGGCCTTTCGGTTAACTAGAATCCAACCGACGTTTCAGGCTGACCCAAGGCTCAAACACGACCACACCACAGGACTACCCCCATGCCATCCCGCGGCCCCATCCCAATCGCCATCCTG
>WQTY01000148.1 GCA_009786045.1 Pseudomonadota bacterium
CGCTCAAGCGGGGCGTTGCGGGGCCGGCGACTGAGGCCCTGCAAAGGGGGTAGCTGCGTATCGGCCTGTAGGGGCGACCGTCCCGGTCGCCCGACAGCCGATAGCGGCGCAGGGGGCTCGGCCCCCAAAAGAAAAATAAAATTAATCTAACGGTTTCAGCCATGAACCTATGAGGCCATCCCCGCGGGCCGACCACAAAACGAAGAATGCCCGGCCTGTAAATTTTTCTCGTGCAAGGGCGCCTGTGTGGCGGGAATCTAACGAGGCTGTTCGGTTATCGCCAGCAAAAAAGTAGTCGCCCACTCCAAGCTGGATATTGCCATGCAGCGACCCCAGGAGCGATTGGCCCGGCAGCATGATGCGATGGCTGGCGCCATTGGACAGTGTTTCGCGCCAAATCAACGGTGCATCGGGTTTCCTGGCAATGGCATCCGATGTCAGGCTGCGCCTTGGCAGCCAATTTCCTGCAATGGACACGCGATCATCTTCAAATTCGACGTGTTCGCCCGGGCCTGCCAGAAGTCTCAGAAAATTTGGCCCGGAATCGGTCTCTTTCCTGGGGATGAAATAGACTGAGCCCGGACGGGGTGTTGGCGATGCAAGAGGGATAGCCAGGCACAAGACCCAGTCACCCTTGCCCAGGGTTGGCATCATGGCATTGGCATTGACCTGGCGAATGTCGAAACACAGCGCAAATGCGATTGCAAGTATGCCTAAAATGCATAGGATCCACTTTGCCTTGCGTATGTTTCCTGTGGCGTCGGCTTTGCGTTTGGGTGAGCGTGCCCTGGATGCCGGGGGGCGTTTGGTGTTCGATTTGGCCTTTGGGGCAGGGCGATTTTTTGCAACGGCCATGGCCTTATTTCCATCCACAGGAGACAAAACATGACAAAGCTCAAGACAATCATGGCAGCCATGCATCGACAGTTTCCGCCAGCCTGCGCCGAGAGCTGGGATAACGTCGGTTTGCTTTTGGGGCGTTCCAATCGCGATATTCGGCGTGTTCTGGTGTGTCTGGAGCTGACGCCCCAAATCGCCCGGGAGGCGTTGGAGGTGGGCGCCGACCTGGTTCTAACCCATCATCCCTTCATCTTCAAACCCCTAAATTCGCTCACCGATCAGACGCCAGACGGGCAAATTCTCCTGGATTTGGCCGAAGCCGGGGTGGCGCTCTTTGCGGCGCACACGAATCTGGACGCTGTTTTCGGTGGCATTGCCACGCGTCTTGCGACCGACCTTGGGCTGTCGAATCTCACTCCGCTGATTCAGCATCGGCCTTATCTGGGGTACAAGATCGTCACTTTCGTGCCGGGCAGTGCCATTGATGCCGTTGCACATGCCATGCATCAGGCAGGGGCTGGGGCCATCGGCGAGTATTCCGAGTGCTCATTTCGCCTGGCTGGCGAGGGGCGTTTTCGCTGTGGCGAGGACACGAACCCGGCTATTGGCAGCCCGGGCAGCCAGGAAACTGTCGAGGAGGTTCGGATCGAAATGGTGGTTTCCCAGCGCGATTTGGCAAGAGTCTGTCAGGCCCTGCTGGAGGCGCATCCCTATGAGGAACCTGCTTACGATGTCTTCGAACTCAAAAATGCCGTGCATGGCATAGATGATGTTTACGGCTTCGGCGTGGTGGGGGAGCTTTCATCCACCAGTCTGGCCGATCTTGCCGAGATCATCAAGGCGGCGTGGGGGATCGACAGCCTGCGCGTGGCAGGTGCCGGGGATAAAGTTATCCGGCGCGTGGCCATCCTTAACGGAAGCGGCGCAAAGTTCCTGTCCAAAGCCATGGCGGCCGGCGCCGATGTTTACATTACCGGCGACTGCGGACACCACGACTTCGATCTGGCCCAGCGCCACGGTATTGCCCTCATCGACGCCGGCCACTACCACACCGAAAAAGGGATCGTCGATATTCTGATCGATGCCCTGAAACAATGCGACGAATCCCAAACGCTCGACATTCGCCGTGCACAATCGATGCATTGCCCATTTCGCGTTTTTTGATTTTTCTGTGGGGGAGCTTGCTCCCCCACACCCCCTGCGATACTTCGTATCGCTTGGGTGGAAGGTGCGGATCGTATCGTTTTTGGCTAAAATCCTCGTCTTTTGGAACGATTTTTTGCTTGAGATGACGGGTGATTTTTAGAACTCGACGGCCGTGGGGATGTGGCGGCGAAGCCGACGGAGGGGGGGCACATCGCTTGTGGGTAGAGGGAGAAGAAAATGCGAACATTTTTCGCTGATGGCAAAGAGCATTGCATTTGTGAGCGCTATCACGTGTGCGAAAATAAAAGTCTCCCGCCCTGTTGTCGTGTTGTCCGTCGTAGGGGCGGCAATTTGCCGCCCGTCATTGGTACAGGGTGGTTCGGCGGCATGAAAAAACCCGCGCCTCAAAGAAGCACGGGTTTGCAGCAGGGGCGGCATCTGCCGCCCATCATTGCCGGGTTGGGTTAGTCGACTACACAGACACCAAACAGGCATTCAGCGCCATCGTCACAGTCATCGTTCTTCATGCACTCAGCGTTAGAACAGGCGTATGAGCCAAGGGTGTTAGTTGCCTGTTCCGTAAACATATGCGTGGTGTCATTGGGCATTACACTGGCATTGGGGGTCGCTGACATGCAAGAGCGCACAAAGCTTGGACCGAACCAGTTCAATATACCAGCAGCATAATAGACATAGTCGACGGCTGCATCGTTGCAGACGAGAACAAACAGCTGGTTGTCCTTGAAGCCAGAGTTGGGGAGGAGTGACCCTTCTTCGGTGTCAGCGATAATTTTGTCACAAGTCACGCCATCAAGTGTTACTACATCATCATCCTCTACAGCGCAGACAACGAAAACCGAACCTGGCTCAAGGATGCCTTCGAGGGCTACGGATGCGTGGTTTCCAGAGTTGGGATCGTTGTCACCCGTGGCGCGCACAGCGCATTTGCTGAGATCCAAATCACCTTCACCAACGTTGGCGATCTCAGCATAGAAGGCCTCTACACCAACGCCATACTCTACTTGGAGAGCGAACTCAGAGATGATGCCTATGCCGGGTTTGGAGGGGTCAGCGATACAGGCCTGGCTCTTGTCAATCTTGCACTCGGAAGTGCAGATCCACACGGCATTGTCCTTTTCGACCATGCCGGCGCCGCAGACCTTTGCCATCTCAGAGAAATCTGCGCGATCGCATTCCTCTGCACCTTCTCTTATGCCATTGCCACAAACGAGAACTTTGTTTTCGCATTTGTTTTCGTCGTTGCAGATCTGGCCGATGTTGCAATCGTCATTCTTCGAGCATGCACCCTCTGCGATGCATTTGTTATCGGAACAAATCAAGTCACCCTCACACTGATCGCTTGTTTCGCACTCGACCGCTTCGATGCATTGGCCATCGGCAGAGCAAACGAGGTCGCCTTCGCAGCCGTCGTCATCGGTGCACTTAGCAGCTTCGACGCATTTGCCTTCGGCGGAACAAACGAGGTCGCCTTCGCAGCCATCGTTATCTGTGCAGTCGGGTTTGGCAACGCAGATGCCGTCAGCGGAACAGATCTTGTCAGCCCCACACTTCTCGGCTGCATTCGCCTGCGTACATCTGATGATGGAAGGATCATCAACGCACTTGCCCTGGTCATTGCAAACTTTCCCATTGCCGCATTTTTCGGCCTGGTTTTCTTTCGTGCACTCTTTCTTATTCTTGTCATCATCGTCGCCGCAAGACGTGTAAACGAAAGCACAAAGCGCAAGGACGGCCCATTTCATCAGGTTCTGTTTCATGTGTACTCTCCTTGGAGTAAAAAAATTAAGGGCATATTCGCCCGTTAAGGGCAAGCTGCCCGAATCTTCCATGTGAAGAAGGTATGCGCACATATGGCATGCCTAACGTAGAGGGGTGTATAGAGACATTAAAATGAATATTCAACCCCAAAACGGCGTAATCATGCCGTTATTGTAAAAAAAGTGCATGAGCATATTGTTTCGCAAAGCCGCACGAAGTATGACATTTTTGTCATACATTGGGTTCTACACTTCCATTGTCAAAGGTGAATTTCGTGAATCGAAGATTGGCGAAACCTCTGAAAATGCAGTTTGAAATGCGAAGCAAAGCTTTTTGTATGGTCATGATATTTTGTGTCATTGCCAGCATGCATGTTGTGGCAGGGAGAAGGCCCGTATGCATCAAATGCGAAAAAATGGGTTGACCATAGGCAGGATTCCTCGCTATACGGCTGTGCCCTCAGAGGGCGTGTTCGCTTCGTGTGTCGATGCGAATTTGGGAGTGGTTTCGATTTGGTGGCTGGCATGCCGCTGCATAGGGAACGAGGTGTTTTATGAAGAAAGGTATTCATCCGGCGTACAAACCCGCTAAGATAGTTTGTGCCTGCGGTGCCGTTATTGAGACGCATTCGACGCTTGGCGATTACAACGTCGAGATTTGCTCACAGTGCCATCCGCTCTTTACGGGCAAGCAAAAGATGGTCGATACGGCTGGCCGCGTGGAGCGATTCAACCGTAAGTACAATCGCGCATCGAAGTAGTCTGAACATTTCGCGAATGGATTGCCCTGGGCGCTCTCCTTTTCTCTCCTTTTGTCGTGTGTTCGGAGAGTATTGCGTGAGCGTCTTTTCGTGCGCCTCTTCATTAAGTATGGTTAGAGCATCGGCCGAATGAGTACGAAGTTTCTCAAGAAATTAGCGGATCTGGAGCGTCATTTCCAGGATGTGTGCCATCGGTTGGCCGACCCCGAAACGCTGGGTGAGCCTGAGCGCTACAATGCGCTTGCGAAGGAGCGGGCGGACTTAGAGGGAATCGTCGCAGCCTATCAGGATTACCAGGCGGCGCAGGCGGAACTCGCCAGTGCGCACGAGCTTTATGCATCCGAGGAGGATGCGGAAATGCGTGCCATGGCAAAGGAAGAGGTTGTGCGTCTTGAGGAAGTGCTTTCGGTTCAGAGCGATGCGCTTCAGCTGATGTTGCTGCCGAAGGATCCGATGGATGAGCGCAACGTTATTCTTGAGGTGCGCGCCGGAACGGGAGGGGACGAGGCGAGTCTTTTTGCAGGCAATTTGTTCGGGATGTATGTGCGGTATGCCGGCAAAATGCGCTGGAAAGTCGAGATCATCTCGGAGAGTGAAGGGACGGTTGGGGGATATAAGGAAGTCGTGGCGATGGTGAGCGGTACGTCGGTGTATGCGCATCTCAAGTTTGAGGCGGGTACGCATCGTGTGCAGCGCGTGCCGGTGACCGAGAGTCAGGGGCGCATTCATACATCGGCATGCACGGTGGCGATACTGCCGGAGGCTGAGGATGTCGATATCCGCATCGAAGACTCGGATTTGCGCATTGATACGTATCGGGCGAGCGGTGCCGGCGGGCAGCATGTCAACAAGACGGAGTCGGCGATTCGGATTACGCATATCCCAACGGGTCTGGTGGTGACGAGCCAGGACGAACGCTCCCAGCACAAGAACAAGGCCAAGGCGATGAAGGTTTTGGCCAGCCGTCTCTACGACATGCAGCGCCAGAAACTGGCCAGTGAACGCGCGGGCGTTCGAAAAAGCATGGTGGGATCGGGTGATCGTTCCGAGCGCATTCGTACCTATAATTATCCAGAAAATCGAATCACGGATCATCGCATCACTTTGACGCTCCACAACCTGGATGTGGTCGTGGAGACGGGTGAGCTTGACAAGCTCGTCAATGCGCTCAAGACAGCCGAGCATTTGGAAAAACTGAGTGCGGAGGAGACATAGAGGCAGGAGGCTGTGAGCGGCTTTGTGGGCCGTTCTCGCATAGGGATGGGCCGGGCTGTGAAGAAGCTTCTCGTTGGTTTTCTCGTATTGGTGCTTCTCGCCGGGGCTGGTGCCTGCGTCCTGTATACCCGCTATGTTTCGTTTTTGGAAACCCCTTTGCTTGTGGAAGGGGAAGAGCGGGTTTTTAAGATTCCCCGCGGGGCATCTGCAGCCGACATTGTGGCGCTGTTTGAAGAGGCCGGTGTTATCCGCCAGCCGATGATGATGCG
>WQTY01000149.1 GCA_009786045.1 Pseudomonadota bacterium
CCTCCACGCCCTCAAAACTCGCCTCGACATTGGCATCAAAGGCCTCGTCCAGGGCTCCAAAGGATTCGTCCAGTGTGTCGATAGGCGCATCCAAACCTTCGATCCCTGTCAGCAAATCTGCACCGGCATCGTCGGCATAAGCGTCCTTGTCTTCAGATCTGAATGCATCCTTCAACTCACTCTGAGACATCAGCTCAACATCAACTTCCAAAATGGCCTTCTCTGCGGTTACCGTAGCAATGACAGAGATGGATTTGACAGTGTCGGGTGCCGTCTTGCCCCTGGTTGGCTTCGCAACGCTCTGATCAGTTTCAGATAAGCCAGGTTTGTGTTCACCCGCATCCACAGATGTATCTTTCTTTTTCGAACGTTTGGATGAGCCGGCCTCTGCACTTTTCTTCGCTGATGCTGCGCTGTCCCTGGCAGCATGGGAGTCGCCGTCTTTGGCGCTCGACTTGCGCTTGTCCTGAGATTTGTCAGACTTTGTGCTTGAAGGGGCAGCCTTTTCCCCGGAAGCCCTGGTGGTTTTGGCTGTTTTGGCAGGAGCCTGGTGTTCGCCAGTGTCTGCGCCATTTTCCGGCATTGTTTTGGATTTGGCAGCCTTGCTCGTTTTCACTTTTTCAGATGAGGCGCGCTTTGCCGAGATGTTCTCTGTCGTCCCCTTTGTCGCCTCAGACGCACTCTGCTTGCCTCCTTTGTGGGCTTTCTTCGCAGAAAGTGCTTCATTTTTTGCTTCAGAAGCTTCAACAACCGGTTTTGAGGTTTTCGATTTTGCTTTCGATGCCTTCGATACAGCTGCTTCGACGTTTTCGGCCGGGGAAGACTCAGCGTTGGTGTGTGCCGTCTTTGAGCGTGATTTTGTCGATTTCGAAGCGCTGTCGTCTTCCGAACGCCTGGGACTCTTCTGAGCTGTCGGAGAGTCTGCAATGCTCTCCTTCGCCGAAGATTTGGATGGCTTCTTCTTTGATGCGGTTTGGTCTTGTGCCGCCACGATATCTTCGCCTTCCTCCAGGTTTTCAGAAGGCTTGGCCTTGGATTTTCGCGAAGAAGCTGCTTTTGACTCTGGCACAGTCTCCGCTTTGTTCTCTTTGATTTCGACGCCCATATCCTCCTCGATTTGCGTCCTTAGCGCCCTGGCTTTGTCCTCTGCCAAGCCTGATACCAGCATCCCAAACTCGTCTTCGGTCAGAAAACCTTTACGCTTGCCCTCTTCGATGAGTGCCAGAACTGCTTCTTTATCCATATGATTGGACATCCAATATCTCCCTTGTTTATGCTCTGCCATGCCTCAAACAAAACAACCTGTAAAACAGGCGATAGCAGGTATCCGCTATCACGGCCAGTTTCTTGGCCGCTGTTATCCTGTTTTCTGCTAAGATTGTTCCGATCCCCAAACAAACTTGCGTGCCATCTGACCCTTTTGCATCAATTCGATCAATTTGGTATGCATACCCATGATCTGCTGCACGCGTTCGGCATCGTTTTTTTTCAGCGATGCCTCTAATTCTTGGCCCAGCCTCTGTATTTCCTGCGAAGCCCAGCGATTCGTCAGGGCCGCCATGGCACCCTCATACCACCGCTCGATTTCGCTGTCGTCTATTTCGAAATCGCTGCACACCAGCTGTTCGTAGAGATTGATCTGGCCCTCGTCAAGATGGGCCATCACTTCATAAGTGCTCGATTTATTCTCAACGCCGGCATAGCACAGGAGCAGGGAACGAAGCGCAGGATCCCGCACCAAATCCAGTCCTTGGCACTGCATGAACGTTTCATAACGTTCCGCCGAACGTAACAGCAAACGCGTCACCTCGTATTCGATACCTCCAGTCTCCGCCACACGCACGACTTCACGTGGCCCATCTTCCAAACCCTTTAAACGAAGCATCTCTTCCGTAGAAGTGATATCCAAACCTAAAAGACGTGCCGATTCTTCGAGATAGTGGCGGCGAACCCTCGGATTGGTAAACTGCATCAGGAGTTCACCGAGTTCCGAATAGCGGGCTTTGCGCAGCTCAATCGGAAGCGTCAGAATCGATTCGCAGGCTTTTTCAACACACCAGCGCGCCAGCGGCTGCGCCCCCTCAAGAAGCGTTTGCATCCCCTCCTTTCCGTAGGCACGAAGAAAACTGTCAGGATCATCCCCCCTGGGAAGCTCCACTGCCAAAATGGCCTCGAAATCCTGCTTTAGCAGGACACCGAGCGCCCGTGACATTGCCTTCTGCCCGGCCGCATCGCTGTCATACATCAGGAAAACACGCCTGGTCTGGCGAAACAGAAGTTCTGCCTGCTTCGGCGTTAACGCCGTGCCCATGGATGCCACCGTATGGCAAAAACCATGCCCGTGCATCATCACCGCATCCACATTGCCCTCGACCAGAATGACACACTTCTCGCGCAGGATGTGGCTCTTGGCCTGATACAGGCCATAAAGATGCTCCCCCTTCGTATAGATGTCGCTTTCCGGACTGTTGATGTATTTGGCAACATCGCCAGACCGCAAATAGCGCCCCCCAAAAGCGATAATCTCTCCCTGAAGGCTGTGAACCGGAAACATAAGACGCTCGCGGAAACGCGCATAATAACCGCGGTCATTTTTACCGACCAGACCAAGTTTTTCTGCGTCTGAAAGCGATGCACCGCTGCTGCTGAGCGCTCCGACAATGCCATCCCACGAGTCCGGTGCATACCCCAAGCCAAAACTTGATGCCATCGCATCACTTATTCCGCGCCCTCGCGCATACTCCCGGCACATTACGCCCTCAGGCCCCAAGATGGACGCCAGAAAGTATGCCTGTGCCACCTGCATGACGCCAACCAGCGATTTTGCCTCGCGATAACGCGTCGATGCAGGTCCGGGCCCATCTGTACGCTTTATCGTTATCCCAAGGCGATCCGCCAGGCGTTCAATGGCCTCAGGAAACGACAGCCGCTCAATCTGCATCAGAAAACTCGCCGCCGATCCCCCGACCCCACACCCAAAACACTTAAACAGGCCTCGCTCCGGCGTCACATAGAAACTCGCCGTCTTTTCGTGATGAAACGGACACAATCCCACCAGGCGCCGCCCACGCTTCTTCAGCTGCACGTACTCCCCAATGAGACGAACAATGTCAGTTTGCTCAATGACCGCTTTTACGATCGACTCATCTATCATTGCCCAGAGTCTCTCCCGAACGAACACAACCTTTTCGCCCCTCCCCACAGGAGATGCGAAAAGTGGACAAATTTAATGCCCTATTGGCAATTGTCAAATCAAACGACAACAAATATGACATTTTGATCACAGTCTCCCGGATAAAGCCTATTTTTCCTCTCGATTCGGAGGGAGCCAACAGGGCAGACACATAGGTTTGCCCCTACTTCAATTTCTTGCCCACAGCCTTGGGACACGCTAGATTCTGGTCTTTGGGGGCATCATGGCCGTCTTGGCATCATGAGGTTTGCCACAACGAATCGCCTTTGAACGAATATTGATAGATATGGCTCGTGCGACACTCACCGTCATTCTTGCGCTTTTGACAGGCTGTTTGGGCTCAGCGGCTGCCTACGCCGATATCTATCGATATCAGACGCCGGATGGCGAAATCGTGCTCACCACGTCGCCAAGAAAAGATCTCAAGCTGATTGGTGTCATTCGCAATGATGCCAGACCTGCTGCCAAAGCGCCGTCATCGCCATCGTCACCACAGACCAAAGTCAATGCGGCGATGCGTGAACAGGCCTATGATGCCTATATCGAAGAAGCTGCCAATCTTTATGGCATCCCAAAGGCCTTCATTAAGGCTGTCATAAAAATCGAAAGCAATTTTAACCCAAGAGCCGTCAGCAGTGCCGGTGCCATGGGGCTGATGCAGCTCATGCCCGGAACGGCAAAACACATGGGCGTCGAGGATCCATTCGATCCCAGGCAAAATATCATGGGCGGCGTCAAATATCTGCGGCGATTGTCGGATCGATTCGATGGCGACATCAACCTCGTTTTGTCCGGTTATCACGCGGGGCCGGGCAACGTCGCTAAAGTTGGCGGCATTCCTTTTGCCGATACGCAAAGGTATATCCGAAATGTCTATGCCTGGTATCTGAGGTACCAGGCCGAGGACTAGACGATGGCGGCATAAAACAGACTTGGTCTTCTGAGCGGTGAATGTTAAGTTGAGATGAGCCGTTGGGAGGCTTGTGTTTTTTTCGACAGAAACAAAGAGGCGTGGCATGATATTTCGGCGTTCCAGGATGACACTTAATCGCTTTAGTGGCCGCAAAAAACCGCCTGCGGTCAAACGGCAAATGCTTCGCATGGACTCGAACATTAAAAAGGATTTGCTGAATCTGCCCAATCTGCTCACCATGGTGAGGATCGTCGTCATCCCTGTTGTCGTTGTCCTGATCGCGATGAGGACACCTTTTTACTGCCTTCTTGCCGCAGCTTTTTTTGGTCTGGCAGCCATTTCCGATTTCTTCGACGGCTATCTTGCCAGGCGCCTCAATCTCGTCAGCATGACGGGTAAGTATATGGATCCGCTGGCAGACAAGCTGATGGTCATGGCTGCCACGGTTCAGTTGTCTGCCATGGGCTGGCTCGAAGCCTGGGTGCCTATTGTTTTGCTTGCAAGAGAGTTTGCCGTTCAGGGGCTCAGACAGATTGCCGGCGCAGAAGGCATGGTGATTGCCGCCGGCACGGGCGGAAAGTGGAAAACCGCTTTGCAGCTCATTGGCCTGGCAGGCCTTCTTGTGCATTATACCTATCCTGTGACGTTCGCCGGGATACATGTGACTGTCAATTTCCACCTCGTTGGGTGGTACATGCTGGTTTTGAGCATTGTCTTCAGCCTGGTGAGTGCGGGCCAGTATTTCTGGGGTTTCCTCAATGCCATCCGTGACAGGGGGTCGCAGGAAGCCGCCTGACCCAAGCCCAAATTGCGAGGCAGGTAATCGCTTGAAACAGATTGTGAGCAATAGTGGTTCACGAATTGGAGGCGTTGTCAGAAATTCCCCTCCTTTGGAGGGGGGCTCGAAGAGCGGGGTGGTTGTTCTGCCCGCCCCCCAATGTTAACGGATTTTTCGAGCGATTGCCCCAAACTGCGCGGCTCTTGTTCTTGACAGACTCAAACCCACATGCCATCCTCCGGCCACACCGCAAGGATTTCGTCAATTGGAGGCAAGACAGAAAGGCGCTGTTTTCCTATTAGGGAATACTTCAGGTGGTTCTTATAACCCTTGTCATTCTGAAAGGAAAACTCGCATGGCACGCTACGAATTGATCGAAGGGACCTCAAGCAAATTCTGGGAAATTGAGCTTACAGGCAGCTCCTTTACCACAACCTATGGAAAGATTGGCACGTCCGGTCAGTCTGCCACCAAGAGCTTCGATTCCGATGAGAAGGCCAGGAAGGAGCACGACAAGATCGTCGCCGAGAAGGTGAAGAAGGGCTACAAGGCAGTTGGCACAAAGGAGCAGAGCGAAAGTAAAAAAGATGAGGTTTTGGGAAATGCACAATTGGTTGAAAAACTGAACAAAGCCCCGAATCTTCAAAAGGCACTCGTCGAGCATTTTATTGATTTGGCGGATTCGCCGAACTCCAAGCCTGTGCTGGAAGCCATTATGGCGAAGGCGGAATCGGTGAGCTTGAGCGGCAAATCGCTGATCATTCATTTCCAAGATGACCAAGAAATGTCCGTTTCTGGTCCACTCGACAATGTGGACACCGATTATGCTGCGTATCCGAAATCTTTCCGTGCTGTGATGAAAAAATACGGCGCCCTCTCTTTCCCAGACGATGGATGGGCTATACATTTGTGTGACTCTGGCAATTTCGAGGTGGAAATGCTCGAAGACGTCGACAGCGAGTTGTTGGAATATGTCGACGACCCCTCCGAAATCTTATGCCCTCTCACTGATTATTCCGATTGGTGGATATATCATCCGAAAGAGAAGAACCCGCAGGGCGAGCCAGCACTCTGCTATATCTCCCACGAAGGTGGTGATGTAGAGGAAGGCGATAC
>WQTY01000150.1 GCA_009786045.1 Pseudomonadota bacterium
CCCGCCACATGTGCGCAATCTCCAGCGAGCCTTCGCCCTTCGGGCAACGCTCGGAGAGAAAACGCCGCTCAAAGCTCACTCCCTTCTTCTTGCGGCGTATGAGCCGGGGAGGCGTAGCAGGAGGTGCACTAAAGCCAACGCCTGAGGCTTCGACCCTGTTGGCAGAAAAAACCGGCTTGGGAATTGGAGGCACTGGCAAAGGCACTGACACCCCCGCCTGCGTACAGCGCACCCTGACATTCCCAAAACGCAGCACATCGCCGGAATAAAACTGCTGCGCCATCACCTTTTGATCATTGACGTAAGTGCCGCCAGCACTGCCAAGATCCACCACCCTGAAAACACCGCCAGAAGCCTCAATGCGTGCATGCATACGGGACACAGAGGCATCATCCATGCTCAGATCGCTCGTTGACAGCTTGCCAACTTTGATTGGACTCTTGCCGATTTCAACCACACGAGAGACGCCATCACCTGGACTCAGGATCTCAAACTTTAACATCTCGCCACCCTCCTTCTGCTCGTAGCATGGGAATACAGTTCGACACCACGAGCTATGAGCAGCGATAGCTCGCCTGTCGACTTTCACATTGGAACAGCAAAGACCCCTCGCGCCTTCACCAAACACCAAAGTGCATCTGACTTTTCATCTGATTCAATCGTGTATGATATTGGACATCACAGAGGCCCCTGTCACCTCGTGAGATCAGTTTCAAAAACTGATCTCGGCCGCTCTCGCATCCTGAGCAAACGAAACGTTGCTTAAAACCCGAAAGCCAGCCACAGAACCTGCAACCAACATTTTTTTCTTCCCTGCTTCCCACCCAAGTCCCAGCTATCCATGCTGTATCATATTCCACAAAGGTGTGCAAATATTTTTAAAGCATTTTCAGACTTAGCCGTGACATATCCCGTTGAAGTAAAATATAATAAGGTTATGGATAGAAACTGAGAATGCTCTGGTGAAGCGATCTATTTATAAAGCCCCTCCCTTGCGCTGCGATATTTGCTGTTCGAATCTTCATAAGAGGCGCGGCGTATCTGTCCATGGGCAGATAGCCGCGCCCGGCCGCGTATTGCCTGCGGGCAATAGCGGGCGCCCCACAGCTGCCGATATCGCTCGCTCTGCTTCGGCTGAACCTCCTGGAACAAAATCTTGACGTTATGCCAGCGATTTTGTAGCTTCTTGCGGCTNGTAAGCTGGGGGAAAATGTCCATGTCTGGCGTTTTGGCTCAGCCTGGCCAGGCATATTTAAAGTTTAAAAAAGTGAGGCTTTTTCATGAGTTATGAGGTTGTCGAGAAGAGTTCGGTCGTGCGTGAAGTCATCGTGACGGTGCCCGGTGAGGCCGTGCATCGGGTCGAGAGCTTGCTGGTCGAGCAGGCTCGCAAAACGGCTAAACTCCCGGGTTTCCGCCCCGGCAAGGTGCCGGCAAGCCTCATTCGCCAGCGAGCGGGCGCATCCATTACGGAAGATGCGCGCCGGGAGTCGCTTCAGACAGCCGTGCGAGAGGCAATCACAGCAATCGAACACCTCATCCATGTGGGCGAGGTCGATGTCGTCACGCCCAAGACAGAAGATGGCGGTTTTGTTGCCAAAGTTGATGTCGAAGTTGAGCCCCGCGTTGAGATCGAAAACTATCTTGGCATTGAAATCAGCCTGCCCGCGGTCGCCGTCACGGACGAGGACGTCGATGCAGATCTTGAGAATCGACGGGAGCAGCATGCCGTTCTGAACCCCATCACTGATCGCGATACGGTTCAGGAGGGCGATATTGCTTTCGTGACGCTGTCGGCGCCCAACGATGCCGCCTCGAAGTTCTGCCGCGAAGGAAGCCGGCAAATTACCGTGGGCAAGGGCCACTTTAACGAAGCCATGGAAAAGTGCCTCGTTGGGGCCAAGGTGGGCGACAACCTTCAGCTGACGGCCGAAATTGAGGATCAGGAAGCCATCGTGACGTGCCAAATCGACGAGATCAAGTCACGTATGCTGCCGCAGCTGGACGATGCCTTTGCGCGCGACACTGGCGATGCCGAAACCCTTGAGGCTTTGCGCGAGGTTGTCCGAACGCGCCTGCTCGAAGAGAAGACGAGCGCCAACGACGCCCTCCTGGTCAATCGCATTCTCGAAAATCTGCGCACTGCCACGCCCATCGATTTCCCCGAGGGTTATATCAAGGCGCGCGCCGCCCAGGCCATTCGCCTCCAGATCGAGCAGATGCTGCGCCAGCAGCTCGACGATGCCATGCTCGACCGCATTATCCGCAACATTAAGCCCGAAGAACTCGAAGAGTACCGTGTCGACTACCACAACGAAGTTTTGCTCAATGCCATCGCAAAGAAAGAGAACATCAGCGTGTCTGAAGACGATAAAATCAACGAAGCCAGGAAGTGGTTCCAGAATATTGATGAAGGCAAAATCAGCAGCTGGCTCAACAATGGCAGTGCGGGCCGGTTCGTAGGTGATCAGGTTGCGCGTGATCGTGCCCTCGAAATCATCAAGGCTGCTGCCAAAATCACCCAAGAATAGCCCGTGGCCGAGGCTTCACAGCGGACAGGGCGCCAAAGCGCCCCCCTGCCTGCGGCCGGCCTTCACAAGGCAAATCCTATGTCTGTATTAAGCTCGAATATCAATCAGATCATTGCAATGATCGAGATGGAGGACGATGACATGACCTTCTTCCCAAACGTCATAGAACAAACCCATCGCGGGGAACGTGCCTGGGATATCTTCAGCCGGCTGCTCAAAGATCGCATCATTATTTTGGGAAGCGCGGTCAGCGACATGGTCGCCAACAGCATCATCGCTCAGCTCCTCTTTTTGGAGAGCGAGAATCCTGAAAAAGATGTCCAGATATACATCAACTCTCCCGGGGGCTCGGTGACTGCCGGCATGGCTATCTACGACACCATCCAGCATATACGCTGCCCTGTTTCGACGATATGCATCGGCCAGGCCGCCAGCATGGGAGCTGTTCTGCTTGCCGCCGGCACAAAGGGCAAGCGCTACTCTTTGCCCAACAGCCGTATTCTGATCCATCAGCCGCTCATCACGGGGGGCATTTCCGGGCAGGCCACCGACATCGATCTCCAGGCCAAGGAAATCATACGCATGCGCACGGTCCTGAATCACATCCTTGCCAAGCACTCCGGGCAATCCATTGAGCGCATTGAGAAGGACACCGATCGCGACTACATCATGAGCGCCGATGAATCCATGGCCTATGGCCTCATCGACGAGGTCATCCGCCGCACCAAAGAAGGGCACCCCGAAAACACGCCCGCCCCTGTCTAACGCACCATTAAGGAGGCCTGCCTTGCCATCGTCTACACCAGCGCTTCGTTGCTCATTTTGCGACAAAGAACGCTCAGACGTCAAAAAGCTCATCGCCGGCGTGAATGTCTACATTTGCGACGAATGTGTCGAATCCTCCCACCAGGAGGTTTTGCACGACATGCCTGTGAGCGCTCCCGATTCGGCCATCGCCTGTATCCCAAAACCCAAAGAGATATATGCCAGGCTCAGCGAGTATGTCGTCGATCAGGAACATGCCAAGAAGGTGCTCTCGGTTGCAGTTCATAACCATTACAAGCGCATCTCAGCGCCGCACCACGAAGACATAGCGCTGGAAAAATCGAATGTTCTCATCATTGGCCCCACGGGCACAGGCAAGACCCTTCTGGCACAGACACTGGCCAAGATCCTTGATGTTCCCATTGCCATTGCCGATGCCACGAATCTCACCGAAGCGGGGTATGTGGGCGACGACGTCGAGAACATCATCCTCAATTTGCTCCAGGCTGCCGACAACAACATCGAAAAGGCCAGCCGCGGCATTATCTACATCGACGAAGTCGACAAGATCGCCCGAAAAGGCGCCAACGTCTCCATTACGCGCGATGTCTCCGGTGAGGGTGTCCAGCAGGCGCTCCTCAAAATCATTGAGGGCACCGTGGCGGCAGTTCCGCCCAAAGGGGGGCGAAAGCACCCCCAGCAGGAATTCATCCGCATTGATACGACGAATATTCTCTTCATCTGCGGCGGGGCATTCGTTGGCCTTGAGGATATCATTGATCGACGGGTTGGGAGTGCCTCCATTGGCTTCAATGCCAGCATCCAAAAGCGAGAAGAGAAGAACCTTTCAGCGCTGTATGGTGCCCTCGAAGCCGAGGATCTGCTCAAGTTTGGGCTCATTCCCGAGCTCGTAGGCCGCCTGCCCGTCGTGGCAACCCTGAACCCTCTCAACGAGGACGCCCTCATCCGGGTTCTGACCGAACCCAGAAACTCCCTCGTCAAACAGTACACCAAAATGTTTCAGATCGACGGCATCGCCCTCTCCTTCGACGACGAAGCCCTGCGCAGCATCGCCAAACTCGCTGTTAAACGCGAAGCCGGCGCCAGAGGCCTGCGCGGCATCATCGAAGATATCATGATGCCCTTCATGTATGCCTGCCCAGGACGAAAACACCTCACCCAGCTGACCATCACCAAAGAGATCGTCGAAAACCACGATGACCTCGACAAAATCCAGCTCTACCTCGACGCGCTGGAGAATGAACAGGTCGAAAAAAGCAAACAGGACAAGGAAAAAACAGACTCCGCTGACGCTCACGACAATCAGCCCGGGCACGAAACAGACAAAACACAATCTGAAAACGGCGATAAATCTGAAAACGGGGAGCCTTCATAGCCCTGCCGCCGCGCAGGGCTATCGCCCGACAAATACGCGAATATCATTCACGTCTTTGCCGGGAAATGGTTCAAGTTACACAAATACACCAGCATGAGAGCTTCGGTGAGTTTTACTAGTAGCTAGTAGCTACTAGCTATGAGCTTGAGCTCAAGCTCAAGCTCAAGCTCAAGCTCAAGCTCAAGCTCAAGCTCAAGCTCAAGCTCAAGCTCAAGCTCAAAAATCCTATAACGCCATTTTCGAAAGCAAATTAAATTTGCCGCCAGCTTTTTTTTCAAGCGATTGGCTCCCACCACCATGTACCCCACTTGCCTCAAAGACAAGTTTGAGTATAACGAGAGATACGCATCCCATGGCGCGCCGTCCATTTGACAGAAACGCGCCACTCCTGACGCGCGTTTCTGTTTCAACCCTGCCACCAGCATAACCACCGAGGTACCACCGTGCGCATCCTACTCAAACTCAGCGGCGAAGTTCTGGGCGGCCCGCAGGGCCTTGGCCTTGATGCTCAGGCCATCGGGCATTTCGCCACCCTCATCGGCCATATCACAGCAAAACATCAGGTCGCCATCGTCACGGGCGGCGGCAATATCCTGCGAGGCAAATCTACCGAAGGCATCGACCGCAGCATGGCTGACCAAATCGGCATGATGGCAACCGTCATCAACGCCATGACGCTGCAGCAGCACCTCCTTGCCAGGGGCTATATGGCACGCACCTTCTCAGATGTCCCCTCCCTGGCCGAGCCCTACGTCATCACACACGCACGCGCCGCCCTCGACCTGGATGCCATCGTCCTGGTGGCCGGCGGCACATCCAATCCCTACTTCACCACTGATTCCGCTGCCGCCCTGCGCGCCCTCGAACTCAAATGCGACCTCCTCATCAAAGCCACAAAGGTCGATGGCGTCTATGATGCCGATCCATTCAAAAACAAAGACGCCAAACGCTTCGAAACACTCACCTTCCAGCAGGCCATCGACAGCAAACTCGGCGTCATGGATCTCACCGCCATGGTGCTGTGCCAGGAAAATCATCTCCCGCTTCGCGTCTGCGCCGTCGAAGCCCTGTCCGACATCGACAGCATCCTCCTCGATAATAAAAAATCGACGCTCGTCCATTAAACAGGGCAAATGATGATTTGCCCCTACGGTTTTTGGTGGGGGCCGAGCCCCCTGCGCCGCTTTCGGCCGGGCGGATTGCCATCCGCCCCTACGGCCGATACGCGGCTACCCCCTCTGCGGGGCTCAATCGCCGCC
>WQTY01000151.1 GCA_009786045.1 Pseudomonadota bacterium
CGGCAGGCAGTTCGGAAACCATCAGCTGGGATCAGCCCAGAGGCGTTTACCATTGCTCGCTGGTGATTCGGGCCAGGAATGCCTCTGGTGCGCCAGTAAGCCTGCAGGCAGATCACGAGTTCACATCCTCTGCCGGTATCGATCTCCTCGTCAATCTGCGCGAGCTCTCGCCAGAGGTGAACGACATTACGCTGCGAGCGACTCAGCCGATGGTCAAGGCACACGTGGTGGTGACGGCCGACGACGGCACGAGGATCGATGAGGTCACGCGGGCCGTTTCGCCGCCTTCCAAAGAGGCCAAAATTTCCTGGCAGAAGTCTTCGCTCCAGCCGGCATTGATCGACATACGCATTGAGGATGCCTTTGGCATGTGGGCGACGGGCACGGTATTTTATTATCAGATTCCACACACGGACATCGTTTTTGATACGGGCAAAAGCGTCGTTCGTCCGGATCAGGCGCCGTATCTGCAAGAATCACTGACCGAGATAAAGGCCGTGCTTGGGCGGTATCAGCACGTGGCGATGGACCTTTATATTTCAGGGTTTACCGATACAGTTGGTTCGATGGCATCAAATGACAAGCTGAGCCTGGACAGGGCCCGCGCGATAGCACAATGGTTCCGTGCCAATGGGGTGTCGATTGCGGTGTACTATCGGGGCCTGGGCGAGCGCGTTTTGGCGGTTCAGACCCCCGATGAGACGGATAATGCGCAAAATCGCCGGGCGACTTATGTGCTGTCGAATTCTGCACCCACGGACCATACCGAGCTGCAGGGCGGGAAGTGGCAGAAGCTATGAGCGATTATATATTCATATCCCTGATAATACCAATTGCCTGCATAATATCTGGTGAGCTTCAAATGAGATTCCCCTCACATTCGCCTGAATGGAGGTCTTTTTTTCGTCGTGGATATCGGACACCCACATCCATGAGAAGCCAGGCAACATGGGATTTTGCTCAGAAGTACCACGGAAGATGGTGTCGTAATATAGGCTGTTTCCTGCTTTTTCCTGCAGTAGTCGCGCTGCTTATTATTAAGGATAAAAACGATTCGATGACATTGATGACCACTGTCAATCTTATCATCGGTATCGTCGGGTTAATTTTTGCAGTTATCATCACCGAGATTGCATTGCGCAAAAATTTTGATAAAAACGGCAATCCCAAGATGGAAGATTAGCACGATTGGGTCGCGCCCTATTTGCCCCGTGGAGGCAAATACGGGCCGCGGCACCCGCTATTCGCCCTTCGGGCGAATACGCGTGCGCATTTTTTTGTGCGGCCATTCCTGGATTAAAGTTAGAATGAGCCTGTTTTTGATTTGGAAATGGCCTTAGTCTCTGAATAGGTCAGAATTTAAGTGTAATCTGAGCTGATCCAGGATGTTTTTTCCCATGACTTTGTAGCCATCGGCATTTGGATGGATGCCATCGGGAGACATATTGGTCTCTACATCGATAACACCGCGCCAGACATTGTCGATGAAGATTAATTCGTTGGTTTGTGCAAGTTCTTCCAGCATTTTTCCATGCACCAGCAACATGTTCAAAAAGTCTTCTTCGCTGTCGTCGGTGAACAATCCCATGCGTTTCAGTGCCAGGTGCAGGGCTTGGGCATCTGCAGCGGGTGTGTCGCTGACGCCGAAGGTGTTGACGAGGAAAATGTGCCGATTGTGTGCTTTGAGGGCCATGGTGAGATTGTGGAGATCATTTCGGAGCGTTGGGAGCTGCGCATTGGCGGTGGGAACATTTCTCTGTTCAAAGATGTCGTTTGCCCCCAGGAAGACAATGACGGCCTGGGGATCATGCTTTAGCACGTCGTGCTCGACACGGCGGATAGCATCTTTGGCGGTGTCGCCAGCAAGACCAGCATTGATGACTGGCGGCCAAACGCTTGACTCGATAAACTTTGGGTAAGACTGCTGCGGTTTGGCACCGGTGCCGAATGTTAAGCTGTCGCCGAAGCAGACGAAGCTCCTCATGTCGAGATCGTCCTTGCCATCGTAGATGAGAGCAACGCCGATGCTGCTGTTATCAACGAGGCGCTGGTCAATACATACGCCCGCAGATTTTGTTTTATCTGCATTCTCGGCCTGGATGCACTTGACCTGGCTTTGGGCGCCGATGGTGGCATCGAACTCGCCATTCATCCTGCAGTCGCTGTCTTTTTCGCAGTGGGGCAGGCAGAGGCGTACATCAAGCGATGCCCTGTGTGGATTATCGGGGTTGATACCAATCGCAATGTTCATGTTGAATTCGGCAAGCACGTTTCCGTCGGGGCATGATGTAAAACTATCGACCTTGCTATAGTCGCCAAAGGTTGTCATGCCACAGATGTATTCGGCACCCGTACACCTGGTCATCGCGAGTGTACACAGACCATTGGGGAAATAGGTGGCAGGTTCTATGATGGGGAGCATGTCGAATGAACGGAAACAGCTGCGCACTGCGCCGTTGAGATTTTCCGGTACATTGTCGCAGCCAATGATCCTCAGCTGCTCGGGGCGCTCAAGGCCCGCCATGCTGCAATTCTGACCATAGCAGAAGCAGGCATCACCTATCTCCTGGCTGGAATCCTTCATGAACGCATCATCACGATAATACTCGCCAATGGCGCAGGCATCGACAAGATAATTTACGATTTCGGTTTTATCGGTGAGTGCATAGTTCTTGTCTACAATATGCTTACAACCCGCAGCATAGCCCGGTTTACCTTCGTTGCCTTTCGGTTCAGTGTCTTCTTCGAGGCAATCAATGATGGTGTTTGCGTTGGCATCGACATCAGGTGTGCCGCATCCGCACACGCCCGGCATGGTTTTGTTTGGGTCATCGGGGCAAAGATCGATATTTTTGAGACAATCCGGGATGGTATCGCCGTCGGAATCGGTATCTGGTGTGCCGCATCCGCACACGCCCGGCGTGGTTTTGTTTGGGTCATCGGGGCAGAGATCCTCGCATACGATGTTTCCTGTTTCAGGGGCGATGATATCAGGGATACCGCATCCGCATACGCCAGGTACGACTTTGTCTGGATCATTGGGGCAAAAATCGATTGCTTTCTCGGCGGTGCAGCCCAATGTCATTGCCATTGCACTGATTGCGATCCAGCTGAATTTCTTCCATTTCTTCATGTCTGACCTCCAAGTTTGTCAGGGTTGATGTTTCCATCATTCGCCCTTCGGGCAAATACGCGCGCGTATTATTTTTGTGCGGAAAAACCAAAAAAGCAAGATCCTTTGCTACATAGTGGTTTAACGGACAAATACGTTATCCATTTTTGAAGCAGCCTGATTTGAAATGAAGAATAATCTTGCTATGTTGACTTTTTGGGATTTATTCCCGGCATACCAGATTGGGAGGTATTTTTTGCGAACGGTAAAGATTGTGATTCATACGTTGCTTGCCTTGAGCATGTTTGCATGTGCAATGACTGTTGCATCGAAGGACTGCCTGGCGCAGGCCAAAGACTCTGGGGTGGATATTCGGGTGAATTTCCGGTTGCCACTTTCTGGCTTCATGCGTGAAGGTTATCCCGAACACTGGGGCTACAGTCCTGATCGTCCGTCTGATTTTTGTTTCCCTGATGACGGCTATTCTCGACCTGATTGCTATTATTCTGAATTAGACTCAGTGACGGCATTTTTGGCTGGCTTTGGTGCAGAGTTTGCCATTGGGTATCGCTGGAAATACTTTGGACTTTATATTGATGCCAGCGTTGATGTACAAAACCCAGCCTATATTCGTGGAAGTCGCGTTAAGCCAAAGTTGGTTTGGGGTGGAGCAGGATACACCTACGAAGGTTACAGGCCGGATTCGTGGATTCTTGAGGGCGGAGGAACCAAAACGATGCTAAGGGCGGGAGCCTTTTTTACATCGCGCGGCTTTATCCCCATCAATGATGCCATCTATATTGACTTGGCATTTGGCATGGGAGTCTTGATAGGAGGTTTTGATCCCTATGGATTTCCGGTGGATTACTGTTGCCCGACCATGTTTCCTCCAATCGTTGCATTTAAGGGCAACGTCGGCTTTACATATTTTCTGGACGAGTGGTTTGGTATAGGGGCTGAGGTGACGTGTTCATACATTTTGGGAGGGTCCCCACCACTGACTGTCGTACCAGCACTTCGCACAGTTTTTCAATTTTAGATTATTAGCGGCGACGTATCGCCCCCTCATCATGGGCGGTCTGCAGAATGCCTGCAGAAAGAAACATTTTCTTCGAGGCAATCCATGATGGTGTTGCCGTTAGCATCGACATCAGCAACACCGCATCCACATGCGCCCGGCGCAGTTTTGTTTGGGTCGTCCGGGCAAAGATCCTCGCATACGACGTTTCCTGTTTTGGGATCGATGGTATCAGGGACGCCGCATCCGCATACGCCAGGTACGATTTTTTTAGGATCATTGGGGCAAAAATCGACTTCTTCTTCGTCGTTGCAGCCCAATGCAACTGCCATTGCAGCAATCGCGAACCACCTGAATTTTTTCCATTTCTTCATGTCTGACCTCCAAAGTCTGTCAGGGTTGATGTTTCCATCAGCGGTGATTTGCCTTGTGGCTTGCGTTTCTCACGCGTGGGGCTTGACCAGTGTGAACTGGACGCTTAGCGTAAAGCGTAGGCAGGAACAATGGCGCAATATTAGTGCCAGGAAATTGAAAGGGTGCCATACATGCCAGGTGGGGAGTTCTGAGTGGGTAGATACGTGATTCTGTACATTCTTTACACAATCGGTGTCAATTGTAGGTCTCTGGCGCCCGTTGTGTGATATGTTGTATGAATTTCTGTATGATCTTTATACAAGCATAGAGGGCAAAAACGATCAACATAAAGAAGATGATAGGTCCTAATAATATTAAGAGCAATGTCTGTATTGGCATTTTTCCATCAACCCAATAGTTTTTCTCAATATAGGGCTTGAGCTGAACAAAGATGTTTTCTTCCATAACTTTGTAGCCGTTTGCATTTGGATGGATGCCGTCTTCGGATATATTGGCAGTCACATCAAGGATGCCATACCAAACGTTGTCGATGAAATCAAAACCATTGGCCTGTGCAAATCCTTCTAACATTTTTCCGTGCACTGTGAGCATGGCATGAAAATCATCAGTTCCATCTTGAAGAAACAGATCTTTGCGTTTTAGTGCCGAATGCAGGACTTTAGCACTTGTATCAGTGGTACCGAAGGTATTCACAATGTAGGTTTTGGGAAACTTGTAATAGGGTCTGTCATGTTGTACTTCCGAGACACCATCACTGATACCTGCCACGAGATTTTGGAAGTTTGTCTTGACTGACGGGAATTGCTCGTATGCGGCCGCCACGCTTCCCAGGGGAAATATGTCGCCGGCGCCAAGAAAAATGATCAGCATTTTGGGGCGATGCTGAATGATGTCAGTTTTGATACGATGGCTGACGTTTCGTGCTGTGTCGCCATCATAGCCCAAGTTGATGATTTCCAGTTCCTGCAGCACAATCCTTTTTTGAAGAAGCGATGGCCACGATTGTTCGGGCAATGCACCGATACCGGCAGTGAATCCATCACCAAAGCAGACGAGAGTGTGGCCTCTGAGCGAGCAGCCATAGATGGGGCCAACGAAGATCAGGCAGAAAGCAAGCATTAGCAAACGGCTGAGGATTTGAGGGCGTTTCATGGATGCTCCTTGGAGTGAGTGATGACAGAATAGCGTGCAGGATGCCCGCACTCCCAGTAGATATCAACCTCTAATGGCATTGAACATCTGTAGAATATGTCGCCACCTCATCCACAAGCGATGCGCGCACCCCTCCGCCGGCTTCGCCACCACCTCCCCTAGGGGAGGCACGCAGGGGGTGTGGGGTCTCCCCCTGTCGGCAAACACTTCCTCTTCGAGGAAGATGCCGACATCCCCCTCAAAGAGGGGGAC
>WQTY01000152.1 GCA_009786045.1 Pseudomonadota bacterium
AGATGGGGTTGTCGATATCCAGGACGGCACCACTGCGCAGGGTGACGCGGTATTCGACACTTGGGGCGGTGAGGAGGATGCTCTGGTCGAATTCTCGTTCGAGTCGCTCCTGGGTGATTTCAAGGTGGAGGAGACCCAGGAATCCGCAGCGGAAGCCCTGCCCAAGGATGGTCGATGAGTCTCGCGTGTAGACGAGTGCAGCGTCGTTGAGTTTAAGCCGCTCCATGCTGTCGACGAGCTCGGGGAAATCGTCGGTGCTGAGGGGGTAGATGGAGCTGAAGACGACGGGTTTGACGTCTTTGAAGCCGGCAAGCGGGGCGTTGCAGCCGCCTTCTTCATGGGTGATGGTGTCGCCGACGCGGGCTTCGGAGATGTTTTTGATGCCCGTAATGATGTAGCCGACCTCGCCTGCGGCGAGAGATTTTCCGGGCACTTGCTTGAGCTGCATGGTACCCAGTTCCTCGACCTTGTAGACGGCGTTTGTCGACATGAGCCGGATGCGATCGCCGGTTTTGATGCTGCCTTCGAAGAGGCGCACGTAGATGACAACGCCGCGGTAGGCATCGTACATCGAATCGAAGATGAGTGCCTGGAGGGGGAGGTCGGGGGTACCGCCCGGGGCGGGCATGCGCTCGGCAACGGCTGCAAGAATTTCATCAATGCCGATGCCGGTTTTGGCGCTTGCCAGCAGGGCATCGCGTGAATCCAGGCCGAGATCGCGGTCGATTTGCTCTTTGCACGCGTCGATGTCAGCGGCGGGCAGGTCGATCTTGTTGATAACGGGGATAATCTCAAGGTTGTGTTCCATAGCCATATAGAGGTTGGCCAGGGTCTGGGCTTCGACGCCCTGGCTGGCGTCGATGAGGATGAGTGCGCCTTCGCATGAAGCCAGGGAACGGGAAACTTCGTAGCTGAAATCGACGTGTCCCGGGGTGTCGATGAGGTTATAGATCATCTTGCGCCCGTCGGGTGTGGTGTAGGGGAGGCAAACGGTCTGGCTTTTGATGGTGATGCCGCGTTCGCGTTCGAGATCCATGCTGTCGAGGAGCTGATTGCGAAATTCGCGATCCGGCACGCCGAGCGTTTTTTGGATGATGCGGTCAGCCAGGGTCGATTTGCCGTGGTCGATGTGGGCGATGATGCAAAAGTTACGAATATTGTTCATGTTTCCCGTCTGGTCGTATGTAGGTCAGATCCGTACACAAGCCGACGCCTTCTAGCCAATTCGTCGCTGTCGCGCAAGGTTGTTGTGCAGGAAGAGACGCAGGTCAGATCTGAGCAGTGAATAACTTTTGGCGTTAGTCCTTGATCTTTCGGTAAATTCTCCCTAGAAGCCGCCCCCGGTGACCGGTGGGAGTCGATGTGGGTTTTAAACTCACCATGATTCGAGACGCTTCGTTAACGGTTATGGACAATTTTATTTCAGGAGTGGTGTACGGGACATGTTCGAGATGAACTGGCTGGAGATTTTTGGTTATATTGCGTCAATAACGATTGTGGTTTCGCTTTTGATGACGAGTATCAAAAAGCTTCGGATAATCAATGGGATAGGGGCTATTCTTTTTATCATTTATGCCTGGCTGATTGGGTCATTCCCGGCGGTATTGATGAACCTTGGGGCGCTCATCATCGACATCGTTCATTTGTATCGATTGTATCGTGTCAGGACGAGTTTTGAGCTCATTCCAGTAAAGCAGGGTGAGGCGTATTTTTCGTGGTTTATGAACAAGCACCTTGACGATATCAGGCTGTTTGATGCCGATCAGCGTTTTGAGTCGGCAGAGCAGCTCTTCTTCTACGTTCGCGACAACGAGGTCGCGGGTATTCTGGCATACAGCGTGATTGAATCCGGCAAGGTAGAGGTTTTTCTCGACTATGTGACACCGAAGTTCCGGGATTGTCGGATTGGCCGGTATTTCTTTGGGGAGAAGAATGCGTTTTTCAAGGAAGCCGGTATCCATGCCTTTGTGACTCGGACAACCAATCCCAAGCATGAGTCTTATTTGCGTCAGATCAATTTTAAAGAAGCATCCGAGGGGGTGTGGACGAAGTCCTATTAAGGTACAGTTAGATGATGTGTCGTTTGGAAACGAACAGAGGTGTAGAGCTGCTCGAAGCTTTCCTGCTCTTCGCTCGTCTCGGAGCTATCGATTGACCTGTCTTGCCTTTGCCTGCAATGCGAAGTATGTGGCTTCAGACGCAGCACTCTGCCACTTCACCCCCTGCGATACGAAGTATCGCAGGGGGTGTGGGGGAACGAGTTCCCCCACAAAATAGGGTTATTTTTGGAAGGCCTGTGCCAGGAGTGGCAGGAGAATGGGCAGCGCCCCCCAGAAGCACAGGAGCAGCCCGCAGAACAGGCCAGTGAGGATGGGGGCAAATTTTTCCTTGATATTGAGGTAGTTAAGCATGCCGGCGCCCATGATAACGAAGGCATAGGGCATGGCGAGGAAGTCGAAGGCACTGGCAAGGTAGGGGATTGGGATGAGCCCGAGGATGCCGACGAAAAGAATGGGTGTCAGGCTGTAGGCGACAAAGCGCAGTGACTTTCCGTAGTTGAATCCGCTGCCGGTGAGGGCCATGACGCCTGCAAACACGAGTGCCAGTGTCCAGGTCAGGATGAAGATGAGGAAGGCCTGGATGCAGGCATAGAGAAGGGCACTGAGTACGACGGCATCGGGCATGAGGATGGCGCCGACGAAGGATGCAATGGCACGCAAAAGGACGAGAACCGTCAGATGCGGCCAGTGAATTTGCAGGAGCGTGGCAGAGTGCTCGGTTTGTGTTTTCCAGAAGTAGGATGGCCGGACGATGATCGTGGCGAGATCGCGCAGAAATCGGGAGAAAGGAGGCTGGGCTGCGTAGGTCAGGCTGGCCTGGGTGCTGGTGGCGTAGGCTTCTTCTTTGCCGGAGGTTTCGTAGCTGGCATAGCGCTTGACATCGACGTTGTAAAATTCCTGAGGGGGCTCTTCGGGCTGTGGTGTCTCCTCCTGGGCTGCATCCAAAGACTGGGCTGCATCCAAAGATGATGCGGGGTCTTCAGGCGCATGTTCGTGGGAAGGGGTTGACAAGGGCAACAAGATGGTGACCCGGGCTGCTTCAGGATCATGCTCATGGGAGAGGGCCGCCTCGTGCTCTGAGTCGCTGTGTTGCTCTGAGTCGCTGTGTTGCTCTGAGCTGTTGTCGTCCTTTATGGATGCAGAGCGTATCTCGTTTGTGTCGTCGCTGTGCAGATCGGATGGGGAAGGGTTAGAATGGATGTCGTTCATGTTTTGTATGAGATAAGGCGCAGCAGGCGCCGTTTGACACGCCGCCTTTGGCGCATGGTGGTTGAATGGCAAAAATACTAAGCTCGCTTGATATAGCGTGCTTCGCGGGTATCAATGATGAGGAGGGTATCCTGTTCGATGAAGAGGGGAACCTGAACTTCAAGGCCTGTTTCGAGTTTGGCGGATTTTGTCGTGTTGGTGACGGTATCGCCCTTGACTGCGGGTTCGCACTCAACGACGCGCAAGGTAACCGTGTTGGCGATTTCGAGCCCGATGGGGTTGCCGTCATGGAGCATGACGCGCAGATTATCCCCTTCTCGAAGGAACTGGAGCTCGTAGGCAATATCCTCACCGGGAATCGATATCTGCTCGTAGGTGTCCGTGTTCATGAAAATGTAGTTTTCCTGATTTTCATGATAAAGATACTGGCAGGGAATGACTTCGAAGTTTGGCACATCCACACGATCGCCGGCTTTGTACGTCTTTTGCAGGAGCTGTTTGGTACGGATATTTTTGGCTTTAATTTTAACGAGCGTGGCGCCGCCGCGCGCTGAAGGCGTCTGGACGGCTGTATCCAGAACGGTATAGGGGTCACCATCGAGGAGAAAGAGGAAACCTCGTTTCAGATCGTTGCTGGTTGGCATGCGCATTTCCTTTGGGAAGAGGTCGTTGTTTTGCGACAGAGTATCGACAAGGGGAGTTATTATGTTGAATTCGAGAAACATGGCTTCGGCCCTTGAGGTGCGCCATGTTAATTTTTGCCGTATGGCGTGGCAAGGGAAATCGTTTGCAATACTGCCGCATTGCTTTAGAGCAATAAGCGTTGCCTTTGGATGAGAATGGCTGGAATGCCAATTGGGACTTCCTTTGCTGGCATAACCTCCCTTTCTGAGGGAGTGGCCGGCATCCCCTTGGAGAGAGGGATGCCTCCTCCACAGAAAATAGGGTTTGCATGGAATCCTGGAATGTATCATGGTGGCGCGTGGTGTGGGGGGATATCGGCCTGAGTATTGTTGAAGGAAAGAGAGCGTATGATTTCTGGCAGATTGAAGAATTTTGTACTCGACACGAATGTCGTCTTGCACGATCCGCAGGCGATCACGAAGTTTGGCGATAACAACGTGATTATTCCGATCTATGTGGTGGAGGAGGTAGACAACTTCAAGCGTCAGCTCAATGAGCTTGGGCGCGCGGCGCGTCATTTCAGCCGTATGCTGGATGAGTTTCGCCTGCAGGGCAGTCTTGCGCAGGGTGTTCGCATGGCAAACGGCGGAACCATTCGCGTTTTGCCGACGCTGCGGCAATACCTGCCAAAGGATGGCCTTGCCTCAAGCAAGGAGTCTCCCGATACGCTCATCATGGGTGTTGCGCTCCGGCTGAAAGCCGAGGAGCCGGATATCCCCTGCATTTTCATTACGAAGGATACGAATTTGCGCATTCGTGCCGATGGCATGGGCCTTGACACGGAGAATTACGAGGAGCGCGGCGTGTCCATCGACGATCTGTATCCCGGCGCCATAGAGCTTCGCGTCGATGCTGACATTATCGACGAGCTTTACAACGCACGTGAGGTGACGCTCAACTTTTCGCCATCGCAGGAAGCGAACATGGCCTTTGAGTGCGCCGAACTCACAGGTGACATCGAAGACGCCAGGAAATATCTGTATCCAAACGAGTATGTGCGTCTGGTCAATCGTCATGAAGAGAGCCATACGGCGATGGCGCGTCTTTTGCCACAACAGAATAAACTCGTTTCGCTGATAACGACGCGCCATGGGTTCAGCGGCTGCTGGGGCATCAAGCCGCGCAATAAAGAGCAGCACTTTGCGCTCGATTGCCTGCTCGACGACAACATCAAGCTCGTTACTCTCCTTGGCAAGGCCGGCACCGGAAAGACGCTGGTAGCGCTTGCGGCGGGTTTGCAGAAAGCCTCCGAGGAACAGACCTACAGCAAACTCCTGGTGGCGCGGCCAATCTTCCCCCTGGGCAAGGATGTGGGCTACCTCCCGGGCAGCATCGAAGACAAGCTCAACCCATGGATGCAGCCGATCTTCGATAATGTTGAGTTTCTGATGGGGCTCAATGAAGAGGACAAGCGCCGGGGACGCCGCAGCTATCGCGAGCTCATCGACATGGGCATGCTTCAGATCGAGGCCCTGACCTATATTCGCGGCCGTTCGATTCCAAACCAGTACATCATCATTGATGAGGCGCAGAATCTGACGCCGCATGAGGTCAAAACGATCATCACGCGCGTTGGGCAGGGCACAAAAGTCGTCCTGACAGGCGATCCTTACCAAATTGACAATCCCTACGTCGATGCCGAAAGCAACGGGCTGAGCTATGTCATCAACAAGTTTAAGGGCATAGACATTGCCGCGACCGTCACCCTGACCAAGGGCGAGCGATCGAAACTTGCCGAGATTGCCTCAAACCTTTTGTAGACCATTGCGTATTTACCATTAGCGGGCGACCGGGACGTAAGAGCGGGCGACCGGGACGTAAGAGCGGGCGACCGGGACGGTCGCCCCTACTACTACAGGTTTTTTTGTGGGGGGCAGCGCCCCCTGCGCCGCTATCGGCCGCAAACCCCCTTTAAAAAGGGGGCGCGACCGATACGCGTCTACCCCCTGTGCGGGG
>WQTY01000153.1 GCA_009786045.1 Pseudomonadota bacterium
CCCACGCGCGTCGATCGACTCGCCGTGGCGAGTCCCGCCGCAAATCGGACACGAAAAATAAGCCTCCTCGTCCCAGCGGGGCTCAATTTTGGCAATCCCCTTATCGTTGATGAAAACCATCTCCAGGTTTTCCTTAAGAAAGCAGCGCTCAAATGACATTTTTTTCCCACGGGTTATTTTTTTGAGGCACGCCAGATCTGAGCAGGCGTGCGGCTGAGATTCTCGATTTCGACGCGTCCGAGCTCCAGCGTTTCGCCCCAGTATCGCAAAATGGCCGGATTGCGGCGGGCCATTCTAAGGCTGGGGCGCAGCTGAACCTCAAGGCTGCATTTGCCAATGTTGGGGCACAAGTCGCCGAGGTCGATGTCGGCGCGCACAGGCAGGGCATTGTGCTGTGGTGCATCCGTATAGAACGCCGCCACTTCCTGCCAGGTGTTTCCTGCCCCTTCCCTGGCCATGAGGCGCGCAGCCAGGGGCAGCGGCGCCGCGGCCGCCTCGACGAGCAGATAAAAATCATGCCCGCGGCGTACGGGAAGCGGCTCGCTGGTTTTGACGGGTTTCGTGTCGAAAATCTTTGCACACGCTGCTTCATGACACAGAGAAAGCTGCACCGCCTTTGTGGTGGCGAGATTCAGCTCCGAGTCACGGTGCCTGCGGGGTGCACCCGTCTCGACCCCGACATAGACCGTGTACGTAAAATCGAGTGTGACAGGCTGTTCATACCACGGCGATATCGGGCATGCTTCATCGCCCGAGAGGCATGGCGCCGGCGCATCCGCAGGCCAGACCTGCAAAGTAGCCTTGGCTGCAATGCGATATGTGTTGGCTGAAGTCAGCCATGGCTGAAGATCAACCCTCATCCGCCTGGCATTAGGCGGCGTCATGGGCTCGGTTAAAAACGCATCGCGGGCATTCACCCCGCCGCGCCGGGCTTCTGTTCTGCCCACAAGAAGGCTCGTTGTCGTGAGCGTCGCCACAATGGGTGGAAAATTCGGTGGGAGGGCGTACATGCGCCAGACAAGATCCAGGTATTGGGGCAATTGCACCGAACCACTCGTCTGCATGTGCCATTGCGCACTCACATGAGGACCAAGAATGCGCTGCCTCGTCTCCGTGTTCAAGTCCGCCATGCGAACGGCCAGCGCTTTGTCTCGCAGCTGTGACGGCTCAAGTGCCGAGAGCTTCTCTAATCCCGCCTTGTCTGCCAATCCCACCAGCATTTCAAAAGCTTCGGGCATCTCGACATTGTCCCAAAGCATGGATTCTATTGCCGTGTGCAAAGGCGCCGCAGACCAGACCACCTGATGATGGCGCAAATACTGCAAAGCCTCTGCCTGGTGCATGCCCCCCTGCATCGTCCGAATTGCCTGACGCGCACGGGCCTCATAATACGGCTGCTCCAGTGAAAAAAACGCCCGGCCAAAGGTCTGATACACCGCTTCGGCTATAGGTTCAAGCCAGTCAAAACGCGGCGCACAACCTTCGTGAGCCTCGACCATGGCCACGATCTGAGCCCGCTGCCCTTCATCCAGGCTCGCAACATGGCGTGCAAACGCCGCTTCATCTCCACCGTCTTCACACACCCTGGTCACACAGGAAAAGCACAGGGCATCCTTCTCAAAACTCGCACCCTCGCCGCATGCCATCCACGACCATGCCCCGAGTGCAATGACCATGCCTATACCCAATCTCCTCATTCAAGCTCCTGTGCGCCATTCTTTTTTTCGTGGGGGAACCAGTTCCCCCACACCCCCTGCAATGCTGCGCATTGCTTGTAAGTAGAGGGCGAAATGATTCGTTTTTTGCTAAAATTCTTATCTTTTGAGAAAATTTATCGCTTGCAAATACGCCCGTCCCCACCCCGATCCCCCATACCACAAAAAAACGCCCGTCCCAATACCAAGGACGAGCGTTCCAAGCCAGAAATGCAAATGGGCTAGACGTAATTGCGCGGATTTACCGTGCTGCCCCCCTTGCGAACCTCGAAGTGCAGGTGTGATCCCGTCGACCAGCCAGTTGTCCCCATCTCGGCAATCTTCGTTCCGCCACTGACCGACGTCCCGCCGCTGACCGAAATCCGGCTTAAATGCGCATAACGCGTCACGAAGCCATCGCCATGATCAACATCAATATACTTGCCATACGAGTTGCAGCAGTTGTACCGCTTGCTAAAGTTGTGCGAACAGCTGTTATTCCTGATGATGACTTTGCCGCCTTTGGCTGCCACAATAGAAGTTCCCATGCCTGCGCCAATATCAATGCCGCCATGAAAACCAACCTTGGGCGATGTTCGGTTGCCGTAATACGAGGTAATCCTGGTAGAAGCTGGCACCGGCCACTTCCAGGTACCAGATGACACACTGGACGAGCTTCCGCCGGATGAGCCGCTGCTCGTGTTGAGCGAGGTATACTGTTTGCTGATCCAGCCCGACCCGCTCTTGAAATTGATCTTCAGCCACCCACTGCTCTCACCCGTCACCGTTGCCGAATCACCCTTCCTGAGTTCGCCAATTTTGCTGTGATTCGTACCCGCACCGGATCGCACGTTAAGGACATCGCAGGTGACCTTGGCCGTCTTCGTGCTCGAAGAAGATGACGAAGAGGAGGACGAAGAAGAAGATGATGATGATGACGAACTGCTGCTGGCAGCCTTCGTGTACTGCTTGCTGACCCAGCCCGTGCCGCCGCCAAAGTCAATCTTCAGCCAGCCATTGCTCTCACCCTTTACCGTCAGCGTCTGGCCCTTCTTGACTGTGCCAAGGACTTTATGGCTTGTACCCGCACCAGAACGCACATTGAGGACATCACAGGTGACCGTAGCCTTTGACGTGCTTGAAGACGAAGACGACGAAGAGGAGGACGAAGAAGAAGATGATGATGATGACGAACTGCTGCTGGCAGCTTTCGTATACTGCTTGCTAACCCAGCCCGTACCACTGCCGTAATTGATCTTCAGCCAGCCGCTGCTCTCGCCTACTACCGTCAGCGTCTTGCCGCGGTGAACCACGCCAAGAACCGCATAGCCGGTCCCGGCGCCGGCACGGACATTCAGGGCATCGCAGTTTACCGTCACGGTGCTGCTGGAAGGCGATGAAGACGAAGAGGAAGACGACGAAGGCGCGCTGCTTGCACTCGTTGTTGTCGTCAGCTTGCCCGCCAGAGCCTGACTCACCAACCCTTTGAATGCGTCCATACTCGTGCGATGAGGGCAATTCTTGCCGCTAAAGTCGCGATGCGCCTTGATCTGCCCGACACCCCAGCCATACTGCTGCAACAGCCTCGCCACCACCGCCGCAGAACGGCGCTCCGCCCCCTCGAACAACGAAGCATTGCTCGATGTGCTGTAGCAAATTTCGACGCCAATGTGCTTGCGGTTGCCATTCCCGCTGCCGCCGTCGCCGGCATGCCAGCCGTTGCGATCCAACGGCAGCCCCTGAATGGCTTCCTTGTCGTCGATCGCAAAATGGAAAGACGTCGACGACGAGTTGTTGCGCATGTAGTTGATTTCATTCGTTGCAGGCGCAGAGTTGGCCGTATTGTGAAGACATATCCCAACGGGTGTCATCGCATGGGGGCACTTCAAACTGTACTTGCTGGATGGCACAAGGTTCTGTGACCAAGTGGATGATACAGGTGTCCCGCCTGATGCTGTCGATGCTGTTGACATGACCTTTCTCCTTCTGAAGTTGAGTTTTAAACATTTTCACACACTAGACTATCAGGTATAATGGTAGCAAACGGCAACCTCTGATGCAACGCAAAATCGATGAATGTTTTGAGTTTTACACAAATCAGAGCAGACATGCCCAGAGCGAACCTGGCAACCGGCTGCCAGGCTTGCGCATCCTGCCGGCTTGTCGTATCCTGCGCCCCTGTCGCGGCGAGCGATGGCTTCACAACAGTTTTCTTGTCCCAGGCGAAATCGAGGTAAGGTATGCTTGAGCCACTCAAGGTTATGGATGTTCCCCGCCCAAAGGGGCCGGTTTTTATCATCGTTTTAGACGGCGTCGGCGAAGGGCGCAAAGACGAGAGCGATGCCGTATTTCTGGCGCGCACACCCACCTTCGACATGCTCGACAAAGTCGCTCAGAAAACTTTTCTCTATGCGCACGGCACACACGTCGGCATGCCGACGGATGACGACATGGGCAACTCCGAAGTCGGGCACAACGCCATCGGTGCAGGACGGATTTTTGCCCAGGGCGCAAGCCTGGTCGAAAATGCCGTCAAAAGCGGCCGCATCTTCGAGAGCAAAACCTGGCACTGGCTCCTTGAACCTGCCCTCCGCGAGGACAAAAAGCTTCACTTCATCGGGTTGCTGAGCGATGGCAACGTTCACTCGCACATCGATCACCTCATTGCGATGATCAGGCGCGCCGACGAAGAAGGCGTGGCCGAAGTTTGTGTCCACCCCCTGCTTGACGGCCGCGATGTGGGCGCCACCACGGCCCTTGTCTACATCGGCAAGCTTGAGCAGGCCCTGGCAGAGATCAATGCCAGAGAAGGGCGCGACTATCGCATCGCCTCCGGCGGCGGGCGCATGGTGACGACCATGGATCGCTACGAAGCAGACTGGCGGATCGTCGAGCGAGGCTGGCATGCCCATGTCCTGGGCGATGCGCGCGCCTTTTCGTCGGCCAGCGAAGCCATCGAAACGTTTCGTGCCGAAAACCAGAGCATCGACGACCAGAACCTGCCCGCCTTCACCGTCGTTCGAAACGGCAAACCCGCCGGCACCATCGAAGACGGTGACACGGTCATCCTGTTTAACTTCCGCGGCGATCGCGCCATCGAAATATCGCATGCCTTCGAGGCAGACGCCTTTGACAAGTTCGACCGAATTCGCCACCCAAATGTCCGCTACGCAGGCATGATGCAGTACGACGGCGATACCAACACGCCGGCGCACTATCTCGTCACCCCGCCAACCATCGACAAGACACTCGGCGAGTACCTTTGCGCCACCGGACTCAAACAACTCGCCGTGGCTGAAACGCAGAAGTTCGGCCACGTCACCTACTTCTGGAATGGCAATCGCTCCGGCTACTTCGACGCATCCCGCGAAAAATACATCGAAGTCGAAAGCGACCGCGTCGACTTCTCGCAGCGCCCCTGGATGAAATGCGCCGAAGTCACCGATGCCATTATCGCCGAGGTCGAAGCCAGCCATTACGATGTCGTCCGGGTCAATTATGCCAACGGCGACATGGTCGGACACACCGGAAACCGCGAAGCCACCATCATTGCCATCGAAGCAGTCAACCTGGCGCTTGGCAGGCTCCTCGAAAAGGTGCGAAGCCTCGGCGGCGTGGCCATCATCACCGCCGACCACGGCAATGCCGACGAAATGTACCAGTACGACAAGAAAAAAGGCGACTTTGCCCGCGACAGCGAAGGCCAGCCCGTCCCCCTCACCAGCCATACGCTCAACCGCGTCCCGTTCTGGTACTACGATCCCTCCAGAAAACTCCCCTGGAAATTGGATCTCACCCTCGACGTCCGACGGCTTTCGAACATCGCCGCAACCGTCATCTCGCTGCTCGGCTACCAGCCCCCGTCCATCTATGACCCGTCCTTAATTCGAAGAACAGATGGCTGAGGGGGCCGCGCCCCCTGCGCCGCTATCGCACTCGCCTTATCGGCCTGTCGCGGCGTCGAAATGGTGCAGGTTCCAGGAAGCAGGGAGGCGTGGAAGGGAGCGTACTTCGTACGTAACCGACCACAACGACGCCGCTGACGACGACGATGCACATTATTGCACTAGTCAAGAGCGCAGCGCCCAAATGGCGCAGATTCTAGGAAGCAAGGAGGCGTGGAAGGGAGCGTACTCTCGTACGTGACCGACCACAACGACGCCGCTGACGAC
>WQTY01000154.1 GCA_009786045.1 Pseudomonadota bacterium
CCGCCCTGAGACAGGGTCCCTGTTGTTATCGACAGAGGACCACCGCAGACTCGCTCCTGATCCCCCTCGTATGTCAGCCATGCGCCTGCCTCAACCGCCCAGGCTTCGAAACCATCGGGAAGAGGAAATGCCGCTTCCCCCACAACGAATGCAAACGGACGCCATGTGAGCGGCCGTCGGTGGGCACCCGAAACAATGTGCCAGCCTCGCTGCGTCACGGCATCGACGATGACACTCATGTTTGACCCTGACGTGGCTTGCCGGCATTCAAGTCGATGGGTTTAAGTTCGATCGGCGCCATCGGTTCATCAACATTGCCCTGTGTGGTGTCTTCGTCGTCAAGCTCAGCGAGCTTCGAGCTGAACGAAAACTTTGCCACGCGTTCCTTAGCCTGGGTCTCGCGTGCCTTGAATGACTCACGCAATGCCTCCACGCCCTTATCGAGCAACAACTCAATGTCGGGCAAATCGAGCGACTCAAATTCGATGAGAGCTTCCGCCAGCAGACGCAGTTTATCGATATTTTCACTGACAAGGCATCGGCTCGTTTCGTACGCGCCGACCAGGATACGGCGCACCTCTTCGTCGATTATCTGGCCGGTCTGCTCAGAATAATCGCGCGAATGGGCAAGTTCCCGCCCCAGGAAAGGCTGAGCAGTCTGATCACCGAAAGCCATTGGCCCCAAAACATCGCTCATGCCCCATTTGGACACCATGTTGTGGGCCATTTTGGTGGCAGTTTCGAGGTCGTTGCTGGCGCCCGTGGTAATATGGCCAAAGACAACCTCTTCAGCAACCCTGCCCGCCATAAGCACGCTGAGCTGATTGAGCAGATACTGACGCGAATAGCTGAGTATATCTTCGTTCGGCATGGAGTAAGTGACCCCAAGCGCCCTTCCTCGCGGCACGATGGTGACCTTGGTAAGCTTATCGCCATCATCACCCAGCAGCAGCCGAACAAGGGCGTGACCAGCTTCATGATAGGCGGTGGTGCGCTTCTCGCGCTCAGATACAATCATGCTGCGCCGCTCTCGACCCATCATGATTTTGTCGCGTGCTTCGACGAAATCTTTGGCCTCAAGGGCGTCGGCGTCGCGGCTGGCGGCAATGAGCGCTGCCTCATTGGCCAGGTTATACAGGTCGGCGCCAGAGAATCCAGGCGTCATCCTGGCAACATTATCAAGATCAACATCGCGCGCCAGTGGCTTGCCCTTGGTATGAACCTCAAGGATATTGCTGCGCCCGCGAACATCCGGGCTAGGCACAACAACACGCCGGTCAAACCGGCCAGGACGCAGCAGCGCCGGATCGAGGACGTCCGGCCGGTTCGTCGCCGCCATCACAATGATACCCTCGTTCGCCTCAAAACCATCCATCTCGACCAGAAGCTGGTTGAGTGTCTGCTCGCGCTCATCGTGGCCGCCGCCAAGCCCGGCACCGCGGTGCCGGCCAACCGCATCGATCTCATCAATGAAGATAATGCAGCGCCCGCTCTTCTTAGCCTGCTCGAACAAATCACGCACCCTGCTCGCACCGACACCCACGAACATCTCAACAAAATCTGAACCGGAAATCGTATAAAATGGCNCCCCCGCCTCACCGGCAACGCCCTTGGCCAGGAGCGTCTTGCCCGTACCCGGCGATCCCATCAAAAGAATGCCCTTGGGGATACGTCCGCCAAGACGCTGATACTTTGAGGGATTTTTGAGAAAATCGACAACTTCGTAAAGCTCCGCCTTGGCTTCGTCTATCCCGGCGATGTCGGCAAACGTCACCTTGTGCTGATCCGGTGACAAAACGCGAGCCTTAGATTTGCCAAAGCTCATCGCCTTGCTGCCGCTGACTTGGGACTGGCGGAAGAAGAAAACAAAAACGCCAATGAGCAGCATGGTTGGCAGCATGTAAATGAGCATGAGCTGCCACCACGAATCTTTCTCCTCTTCGAAAAACTCGAAGCTCACCCCTCTTTCGTCGAGCAAATCCTGCATATCGGCATTGAGAATACCAATGACCTCGAAGGTCTCCCGGTCATCAAATGCCGCGGCCGCCTCTGGTGAGAATTCGCCCCGAATCTTGCTCCCCTGCACCTCGACGCTGGTCACCTGGCCATCGCGCACAGCCTGAACGAACTCGCTATATTTAAGCTGCGCGCTCGTCTCGTGGCCTCCAGAGGCCTTCATGAACAAAAACACAACCAAAAATAAGACAAAGGCCATAAAAATGGCACGAGGCACATTAAACTTCACGCAACTATACCGTAAGCTATAAGCCGAACCTGACTATGACGCCCCAGCACGGCTCTCATTGATAATATTGAACAAAGACTCCACTCAAATCTGGCCTGCTCCTAAGCTGAGCCTGAGTGCTTCGCTGTTTCATACAAAAAATGCGCTTGCATTTTAATGCCAAAAACCGATTACAGGTAACACGAAAAACAACTTCATGGGGATTTTTATACCAGAACACGTGCTGTTCTATGCCAAACTGCCCCCATCCTCTCCCTCTGGCCCGTCTTCGCAGACAAGACCGTCCGCCGTAAAGCCATGCGCCCGCAAAAAGGCACTGGCTTCATCATCAAGCGCCGGATTGGCGTGCTCCAGACGCACCAGCACCGTGTGAGGAGGAACGTCATAACGCTGCCATACCGGCAAATAGTGCGAGATGCGATCGCTGTCGAAATAATCAAGCAGCACTATATCCGCCACATCCAGCGATAACTGATACGCTTCAACAGGATTGGAGATGTCATTTTCCTCGCACTCCACGCAAACCTCAACGCATAGCTGCGTCGTGCGTGCCGGATTGGTCAGATTCACCGAGACATACCCGAAGCGATGACAAACCCCGGTTTTGATGCTGAAGCGCTCATCCCCGCTGATAAAGCGGCCATAACGCTTCGCCATGAGGCTTGCCACCTCTCTCTCGACTTCCGCCCCAAGGGATACCCCCCTGTCATCAGGCTGAGATCCCACAGGCGGCACCACACTTGCTGCCCTATGCTCAGAATGGTCACCATCACAGCCACAACAACATTTCTCCCAGTCCTGATGCTCACCCGTCATGTTCCCTCTCTCATTTTCGCCAAACACACCCTGAGTTGCGCTAAAACAGCCCTATGGGCCGCTGTCTGCAGCTGCCCCGGAACGATAACTGCTGACTCTGTCGACCGCAGGATCGCAACGCCGCTCAGCCGCCGTTGGCGGCTCAATCTCGTTTCTGATGATCCGGTACACATCCGCCAAAAAGTAGGGCGCACCGTCGTCGTCAACAGTGACCGTATGGTACTCTATAAATACGTCAATGGGCTGACGCAAGTCTACCGGATGCTCTCCCTTTTCGACAAAAGCGCGCTTAATACGTGCCTCGTCCCACTGTCCATCAATTTCGAGAATTTTCTGCGCAAGCTCAAGCGCTCCCTGCACGCGAATGCAGCCATGCGAAAAAGCCCTCACCGCGTAGCCAAACATTTCCTGCTTAGGCGTATCGTGCAGGTAGATGTTATGCCGATTGGGAAAAATGAGCTTGACCTGTCCCAAAGCATTTGAGGGCCCGGGTTTTTGCCGCAGAACGCGCCCTCCCCCCCTTGGGGTCACATACTCGAAATCGGAATTCTCCAGCCACTTGGGATCCTCGCGCATGCGCTTCTGATACACATCAACCTCAATGCGCGGGGGCACATTCCAATAGGGATTGAACACCAGATAGGTCATGCGCGCATGCATGAGATCCGTCGCGTTGATGAGTTCCCACTCGCGGGTTCGTGCATTGCAAATCCGCGTTGTACTTCCGACGACCGTACGATGCACGGCCACACGCGCACCTTCGTGCCAGAGCTCAACCTCAAAGGATGGCACATTGACGTAGATGTAAGTCGTGCGCGGTTCGAACATCGTGCGATGCCAGCGCCTTATGTTCACCTCAATCTCGAACAGTCGCTGTGTGGCCGGAACATTAAGGCTTCGCCAGAAAACCGTATCGACCGTGCCCGTTTCATCAAGCTGATGATGCCGCTGATAGCCCGCGATGGCCGCCGTCAGGGCATCATCGAAGAGATCATCAATTTCGCCTTCGTAATAGCCTTCGACAGACAGGCGCGTCTTGAGCGCCTTCACCAGCGGCGCCCTGCCGCCGGCAAACATCTTGTCGGGCGGTACGTTTGCCCACCCTCCGTCAGCCACGATTTTCTGATAGCGCGTGCGCACCCCGCGCAGTTTGTCATACTGTTCGTGCTGAGGCAAAAGGCTGGCCAGATGTGCCATGGCTTCATCCATCCCCTTCCTGCTCTCAAGTGCTCTGAAATCTGCAAGCAGGCGTGCCTCAATGATCGCATCATGATGACGGGGATGAATATCATTCGGCGCCGCTTCGGTCGTGTACCGTGCTCGCTCGGAGGGCGAAAACTTTTCGAGATTGCCATATTTGAGCGTTTCCGCATAGGTCAGGTAGGCATCGGCCAGGGCAAACTCCAGGCCACGCTCAAACTGCCGCATCATGCGCAGCCGCGCCATCCAGACTTCATAGACGGCTGCAATCCTCGGCAGCGGAGAGGTTTCAGGCGCAATCAATGCCTCAAGCACGCGTGCCTGAACTTCAGTCTCTGCCATAGAAGCCCGCGCCTCTCGCGCCAGCACTGTCCCATCCGCGAGCACCATCTCCGACTCAAGCACACGCTGAAACGCTGCCCACTCGCCTGGTGACAGAAACAGTCCGCGCCGCCCGGCAACCTCTGCCCTCATGGCAGACAGGCGCTCCAAACCAGCGCGCAGCGCCTCTGTCGGAAACTGCGCCGGATCAAGCGCATGCGCATCCACATCGTCGAGTGCCCGCATGAGTGCCTCCCCAGTGGGCGTCAGGCTGCCAGCGGCATCCAGAAATACATCGTGATCGTCGCTGCCTTCAATTTCGTAGAACTCAGCAATCATGGCCGCATGACGAATGGGTGGCAGCCCCTCCTGGCTGCTGACCTGCGCACGCTCGGGCTGCCTTGGACGCTCCCCTCTCTGCCGGGCCTCAAGAAAAGCCGCTTCGGCCGCTGCACGCGAAGAGACACGCTGCAGCCGGTGCGCTTCCTCCTCAGCCTCCAAAGTGCTGACCAAATGCTCCCAAAGCGCATCCATCCATTGGACGCTGCCCGCGTCCTGCGCAGACTCTGCCTGCGGCGGCGGTGCCACATCCTCTGTCGCTTGCGGCGCACATGCCCCACAAAAAACCACCACGAGCCAAAGACTCCACGACGCGTACCGCCAACCCTTCATTGCCGTACCTGCATACAAAAAAAGCACCGCAAGCGGTGCCCTTTCGTCCGTCTCAACACACTAAATTTCGATATCCTTAAGACGAATGCCACAGTCATTCATGTACTGAATCAAGCCAAGCTTGCTCACCGTACGCAGCGCCCGCGTCGACAAACGAACGCGGACGAAGCGATTCAACTCGCTGACGTAAATGCGCTTCGTCTGAATGTTCGGCAGCTGAACCTTTTTCGTCTTGTTATTCGCGTGGGAGACATTGTTGCCAACGAGTGGCGACTTACCTGTAAACACACATTTGCGGGCCATCGGAAGCTCCTCATCCAAATCAGTACTGCACAGTACTCTTCTTCAAACACAACATGAAACGCAGCCCTGCTCTGCTCGCTGCGAAAAACCGAGCAACATAGTACGTGGCCTGAGCGAAATATCAAGTATTTTCTTCCGCAAGACAATGACTCGAAACAATCGCTGCAAAAATCAATAATCTTGCGAGGGGGCCGCCGCCCCCTGCGCCGCTATCGGCCCGCGGGTAA
>WQTY01000155.1 GCA_009786045.1 Pseudomonadota bacterium
GATAGTGGCCCCCTCTCTATCAGCCCCAGCGGGGCTGAACTACGACTCTATATGTCAAAAAACTGAGTATCAAACGACTTTGCGGGAGCCCTGGTTCCCACCCCCCTGCGATACTTCGTATCGCTTGTGAATGAAGAGCAAAGTGCTATTGTTTTTGGCGACATATCTTGCCAAAGCAAGAGAAATGCTGTCAGTTTGTGTAGTCACTTAACCTGAAAACGCTATAAATATTATGATGATCGTCAATTATCTTCTCGCTAACGGTATTGAAAACGTGGTGCTCGACGTCGATGATACGCTCTACCTTGAGCGCGACTATGTGCGATCAGGATTCCTGGCCCTGGGGCACGCCATGGACATGAAAGCGTTTGGTGAGCTCTGCTGGTCGTATTTCGAAGCCGGCATCCGCGGCAACACCTTCGATCTGGCGCGCGAAGCCCTGAACCACGATCCACGCATCTGGCCAACCGCCGATCTGGTCACCTGCTACCGCGAACACACCCCAAACATCTCCCTGTGCGAAGATGCAGCCCAATTCCTGCACCATTGCCAACAGTCCATGGCTGTTATCACAGACGGCCCGCTCGCTTCTCAGCGCGCCAAAGTCGCAGCGCTTGGCCTCGGCAAGCACATTCGCACAGTCATATATACCGCCGAACACGCCTGCCCAAAACCCGCCAAAGAAGCCTATATCATGACCGCCGGCACCATCCCCCCACAACGCTGTGCCTACATCGCCGATAACCCCGCCAAAGACTTCCTCGCCCCTCACGCCATGGGATGGAAAACCATCCGCATCCGAAGACCTCTCGGCCTCCACACCGCAATCGCCAGCGGGCCCGATGTCGACGTCGAATTCGAAAGTTTTTAATTTTCTTTTTTATGTGGGGGATGCTCCCCCTTTAGGGGGACACCAGCAAAGCTGCCAGGGGGAGCCCACACCCCCTCGTGCCTCCCAGGTGGCGGCGAAGCCGATGAAGGGGTTTGCGCATTGGTAGTGGGTGAAGTGCAAAGTGCACCGTTTCACCTGGCTGTGAGGCGTTATACCATTTTCAAGTCAAAGCATGAATCATGTGTCTGAACATGAGTCGTTGGTCAAGCGAATGCCCAAATTCCCCTCCTTTGGAGGGGTGGCGGGAGCGCCGGGGTGGTTCATTGAGCGTTAACGCTTGATTTAGAAATGGCGTTAACTCAGATTTGATTCGATTCATCCACAAAAAAAGCCCGGGCCAAAGCCCGGGCTGTAGAGGCAGACCTGCGTGTCTGCCACCCTTTTTGCTGCTCCTATCCCGGCACGATGTTTATCTCACCCGGCACGATGATCACCACTTCGCGTCTACCAAAGAGCAACCCCGTTGTCGGGTTCACCACGTCGATATAAGCCTTGAAAGACCTCGCTGTTTTTTCAGGCGCGAAACATGTGTCGTTCTCGGCAACCACGCGGAAGACAAGCTGAGCACCAGGGCGCGCAGCATTTGACGTGCCCGGCGCAAAGTTCGCAAAGCCATTGTTGTAGCCAACACCACCCACCTGCGTCGGCACGGCCACCGGATTACACGACATCTCTGGCTCCTGCTCAGGCGCAATGTATCGCACAGACTCGACCCTCTTGATGAAACAGGATGTATCCTTGCCGGTCAGATTGCCATGCATATCGCGAATCGGCTCACCATGGATGACCGTCGACACTTCGTAGGTACCATACTTGACGAGTGCATCAATGCCTTCAACCAGTGTATCACTCATCGTGCCAGAGCTGGAGATGCCATAGCTCAACACGCAGCTGTTGCCGGCAATCGGCGCTACACCCGATGCAGACGTTACCGTACAGCAACGGTTTTCGCCGCATCGCCATGCACCGCTGGGCTGCTTGAACGCACAGGCCGGAACAATGGCGTTTGTCACCTGCGATGTTCCCACCAGCTGCCCCAGCTGCACTCCGCTGCTATTTCGATAAATCGACACGACGCGGGCACCCTTTGCCTGGTAGGCCGGATGAACATCTGTGCTGTAGTGCGGATTGCGGACAAATCTGGTGTCATACGGATTTTGGTTGTGGTCGTGAGAAACGACATCGGTGATGTGAACAACGACCGGCAAAGTGCCATCCCTGAATCCTACACCGCCCCATGTGCCAGGTGCAGGATCGTAATAAGGAATCGATCCAATGATGGGACCATTTGCAGTACTGCTCCAGGCAGCCTGTGGATAACTGCGATCATTGCCCATGACAATCTGCCACAGCGACTCATAGCCAGATTCGGGGCCATCGCCACCATTGCGAACTGTGAGCTGGTTAACAGCCGCCGTAATCACATCTGGATTGGTCGATACCGCACCAAGAAGCCTGTAAGGCAAGTCACCAGCAGCACCATAACCGTTCACAGGAAAATCTTCGAAATATGTTACGCCGAAGCCGGAATCACCAACGCGCATGCGAATTTGTGGATAGATATAGTCCCGAATGCGTCCCTTCAGGTTGTTGACCTCGCCACCCATCGATCCCGTCGTATCCATGTTGAATATAACGTCAAGCTTTGAAACCGCGGGCTTGAAGATGAGATCGTCGTCTTTCGCGGGTTTCCTGTAGGGAAGCTCAAAGTAGAAATCGAAGACATCCTTGACACCCTTGTCGGCATCGCAAATGAACACCGCTGGATCGACACCAATGGCCATGGCTGCGACGTATTCGGCGGCATCGCTGTAGCCGTCACCGTCAATATCAGGGCAGAACTTCGAGTGACCGTAACCCTGATTCCTCATATCCTTACATGCCTGGCACCACCACGGCGCACCAGACGCACACGGCACCTCATCCCCGGCAACCGGTTTGAGGTTCGGGCAAAACACTTCCAGGCCATCCAGCAGCCCATCCTCATCAATATCGGGTGTACGGAAGTCATAAATCCAGCCATTCGACATCAGCGGGGGCAAAGGCCAAGCTGTGCCTCGCTCTTCCGAGTCAGGCAGGCCATCCCCATCCGAATCCAGCGAATACCGATCCAGGATGCCATCGTTATCGCTATCCACAACACCCTTATAAAAGTCTCCGATTGTACTCCCAACCGAGTCGACCGAGAGATAATCGGGAATCGTATCCCCATCACAGTCGATTGGGCTCTCGGGTGAACCTAATGGATGGAACTTGCCACCCTTATAACCGCAGTTGCCCGCAAAGAAACCCGCAGGCGTATTGTGAAGACGAACGCCGTAAATCTCATCGATATCCGGGATCGTATCGCCGTCATTGTCGAAATCGGCATGGTCAAGAATGCCGTCCCCATCCGTGTCAACGAAGACAATTATCTCCGCGCCCGTTTCCGGGTCGATCATGATGCGTTTGCCTTCGATCGCATCGGGAATACCATTGCTGTCGCTGTCGAGATCGAGGAAGTCGGGAATCGTATCCCCGTCCGAATCAACCGGCGGATCTGTCCAGTGGCTGCGAATCCCCGCTTCGACAGAATCGGGAATCGTATCGCCATCGCTGTCGAGATCCATGCAGTCCGGCACCGTGTCACCATCCGTGTCGACGTCACAGCGATCGTAATAATCGGAAATCGTGTCACCATCCGTATCCGTGCACTTCAAATTCACACACTTGCCCGACCTGCACTCAAAAACATCCCCACCCCCGCAAGACGCATTATTGCTGCATGCCTGGCCGCCAGCATTATTCGCACACCAGATGTCCATCGGGTGAACATTCTGACACGTCCCCTCAACGCACATCCCTGACAGGCAATACAGACCAGGCTCGTCACATTTCGAACCGAGCGGAACGCCCTTCTGGCATGTACCATCTTTGCACGTATAGTCCGTTGGACACTTGCTCTTCCCGGCTATACAGGGGCCCCCGGGGGGGGGATTATCTGACACTGCCACGCAAACGCCTTTGTCACACACACCGTCTTTACAGTACGTGTCCTTAACGCTGCATACACCACCCACATTGACTGGCCTCTTGCACTCACCATTGTGACAGTCATATCCAGTCTTGCAGTCTGTCTTGCTTTCGCATTTATCTACGATGACATTGTCCGTACACACGCCACTGATGCACTCACCCTTCTCGCAGAGCTTATGCTCTCCGCTGCAATCCCCGTTTTCTGGCACTGGCGTCTTACACACGCCCTCCACACAGCGCAGCTCAGTTCCGCAAGACTTCGTCTCGCTGCACGCATCGCCGGGGAAAGGCAACTTGATGCCATCGTCCGGACAACCCGTCAAAAGGCCGGAAACGGCCAAAAGGCAAAAGCCCAGGTAATATTTTTTCTTTCCGCTCATATCCGCATACCTCCTCGATAATTGTCACCAACTATCCTGCTTATTGCTATGGAACTCAAAACCGACAGAAACCCACCGCAGGCTTTATGCCACAAGCCTAGCGAATACCGCAAACAATTCCAGTTAAAATCAACCCAAACCGCACATACTGCTCCCGTATGAATCGCATGTTCCGATCCACATACGCTCTTAATAAAGTGACAACTGGCGCATCACAGCTTTACAGGGTTGAACTCTTGTCCCGCCTGAGTACACTGCGCCACGCTCAGGATCCCCATGATCCAAAGCGATAACCTGCCCTCAACACGAGACATTCCCAATGAAGATTTCCCTAAGCGGCATTAAACCAACATCTACACCACATATCGGAAACCACCTCGGCATGATTATGCCGGCCATCGAACTTCAGAATCAATACGATTGTCGCTACTTCATAGCAGACTACCACGCCATGACTACCATCCATAACGCAGAAAAGATGCGGGAGTATTCCTACGGCATCGCCGCCTACTTTCTTGCGTTTGGCCTTGATCCCAAAAAGTGCGTCTTCTACCGGCAGTCCGATCTGCCGCAAGTCTGCGAACTCACCTGGCTGCTGTCATGCGTCACCAGCATGGGACTTCTCGAACGCGCACACGCATGGAAAGCCGCCAAGGACAGAGGCAGCGAGGGCTGCGAACCCCACGGCCTCTTCGCCTACCCCGTCCTCATGGCCGCCGACATTCTCATTCACGATGCCGACGTCGTGCCCGTCGGAAAAGATCAAATCCAGCACGTCGAAATGACCCGCGACATGGCCGAACGCTTCAACTTCATCTACGGAAACACCCTCCATCTGCCCACCGCCATCGTCAGCGAACAACTCCACACCATCCCCGGACTCGACGGCAGAAAAATGTCCAAATCCTACGACAACACCATCAACCTCATGCTGCCCCCCAAAAAACTCAAACAGCAAATCATGAGCATCGTCACAGACTCCACCCCCATCGACCAGCCCAAAGACCACGAAAACTGCAATGTCTTCGCCCTCTACAAACTCTTCGCCACACCCCCGCAAATCGAAGAACTCACCCAAAACTACAAAACCCCCGGTTTTGGCTACGGCCACGCAAAACTCGCCCTCCTCCAGCGCCTCACCGAACTCACCGAAGCACCACGCAAAATCTACGACGACTACATGGCACACCCCGACACCATCGAAGATATCCTGCGAGACGGCGCAGCCCGCGCCAGCACCAAAATGAACGAAGTCCTGCACCGCGCCAGAAAAGCCGTCGGCTACCGATAGTGGGGGGAATCCATACACTGTAGAGACAAGGCATGCCTTGTCTCTACACGATTCTTTTGTGGGGGCAGCCGCCCCCTGCGCCGCTATCGCACTCGCCTTATCACCGACGGCAGGGCCGCGGCGTCGAAATGGTGCAGATTCCAGGAAGCAAGGAGGCGTGGAAGGGAGCGTACTTCGTACGTGACCGACCACAACGACGCCGCTG
>WQTY01000156.1 GCA_009786045.1 Pseudomonadota bacterium
CGACCGTCCCGGTCGCCCGCGCGACGCAGTCGCCAAGGCCGATAGCGGCGCAGGGGGCGCGGCCCCCTCCAAAAAATCGCCACACATGTAGAGACAAGGCATGCCTTGTCTCTACTGTTTTTTCTGTTGCCAGGGCGCACGTCCATAGAGTTCGGTCAGTCCTCGCAGGCGCGATGCCGTCCAATCCGGCAGTTGGCGTTCGAGCCGCCAGGTCCAGTTCCCCTCTGCGATGCCCGGTACGTTCATGCGTGCGTCAGAGCCAAGGCTGAGCAGATCCTGCGCACTGACGATGCAGAGCTGCGCAACCGACGACTCGGCCGACTGTATGAGCTGCCAGGCGATTTCGTTGCCGTCGATGCTGAGGTATCGCCGCACGCGATCGCGCTGCGCTTCATCAAGCGAAAGGTACCACCCGACCGTGGTATCATTGTCGTGGGTGCCGCAATAGACGACAGAATCCTGGCTGTGCATGTGCAGCGCATGGTGATCGTTTGCCTCGTCGAGGGGAAAACCGAACTGCAGCACGCGCATGCCCGGAAAACCTGCACTGACGCGAAGCTTTTCGACTTCTGGCGTTACAATCCCCAGGTCTTCGGCCACGATTTCGAGATTCGGGAAGGCCTTGGCTACGGCATCGAAAAACGCCATCCCGGGCCCCTTGATCCACTGGCCGTTGATGGCAGTCTTTTCGGTCGCTGCCACACTCCAAAACGCCTCAAACCCGCGGAAATGGTCAATTCGAATGATATCCACCAACGCACTGAGGGACGTCAGGCGCTGAATCCACCACGCATAGTCTGTCTTTGCCAGACGTTTCCAGTCATAAAGGGGATTGCCCCAAAGCTGGCCCTGGGGCGCAAAGTAATCGGGCGGCACGCCGGCCACTGCCCCGGAAAAGCCCTGCGCATCAAGTTCGAAAATGTCGCGATGGCACCACACATCGACGGAATTATGGGATACGAAAATGGGCACATCCCCCATGATCTGAATCTTATGCTGATGTGCCAGTGCACGCAGGCTTTGCCATTGCTTAAAAAAGAGAAACTGCGCGAATTTGCACCGTTCGATCGGTTTGGCGAGATCGGCTATGACCGATTGAAGTGCCCCGGAGTCCCTGTCGCGCAAACCCTCTGGCCAGGCCGTCCAAAGCGGGCCATAGGCCGTCTGCTGCAAAGAGTCGAAGAGCGCGAAATCATCCAGCCAATAGGCGAACTTCGTACAAAAGGCCACAAACTCGCCGCGGAGTGCCACATGTGCAGCTTCTTTGCCCGCCTTGAGCCTCGACAATGCCAGCGCCATCTTCTCCGATTTGTACTGGCGAGCCATGGCAAAATCTGCCACCGAACCGGCACCTGGAGAGGGCGCATCTGACAGGTCGCCGGCGTTTAGAATTTCGGCAAATTCAGAACCACAGAGATCCTGCAAATCCACAAGGCTCGCGTTAAAAGCCATGGCTGACGTCGAATTGTATGGGCATCCCCCATCGTCGGTGGGCACAAGCGGAAGCATCTGCCAGACAACCTGGGCAGATTTCGATAAAAATTTGACAAATTCGCGGGCCGAACCACCAATCGAACCCACGCCCGCCAGACCCGGCAGGCTCGTGGGATGAAGAAGAATGCCACTTCTACGCATGTTGACTATCCTTAGAAACGAATGAAAAAACGAAAATCAATAAACTGCTTCCCCCCGCCAACCCTGCACAAAGGCCACACCACAAAACACACCTCGCCCGGCGAAATGCCATTGACGCCCCCACCGCGTCGCCATATTAACACAGATTGGCGCATCGTGCCACAACGACCATGTGGGTTTCTGTAGGTTGTCGAGTTCTTTTTTGGGGGGGAACCCTGTCCCCCTCTTTAGAGGGGGATGTCGGCATCTCCCTCAAAGAGGGAGTATTTGCCGACAGGGGGAGTCCCCACACCCCCTGCTGGGATGTGCACAACTCTGTAAGGGCGTAGCGTGCTACACCCCTATTGTAACGGGTTTTCATCTGCGAATGCCGGAGAATCTTAATTTAGGAGACCAAAGCCATGGCATCTGAACGCAATCGGAAAAAGATCTGTGCCTTCATGGCAAGTATGTGTTTTGCGGCATGGATGATCCCCTCACCGGCGATTGGCCAGCCTGAACCGGCACCCGAAACACCGCCACATGACGAAGCCGGCGATCCCCTCACGCGGCAGATGATCGACATGGCAACAACACTCCTTGATGCTGCTCAGTCACACGAAGGCAACTGCCAGGCCATGGCCAAAGCCATGGCCGACATCCTCGACGCACACAAACCGCTCATGCGCCAGATCGAGGAAACCACCGAGCAGGCCGACGACGCACAGGCCATGACCATGCGGCGCCATGCCCAATCCATTGGCACAGCCCTCGCGGCCTGCTACAATAACCCAGACATCGCCGCTCTCCTGCAGCGATATGCCCCGCGGTGAGGTTTTTTATTGCCGAAATTTGTTGTCTTCTGCGTGCCAGGCTGCTAGAATATTTCGCGTTCGCCGGAGCTATGTCCGCGAACACAGAGCGTGCCAGTGTAGCTCAGTTGGTAGAGCGGCGCATTCGTAATGCGCAGGTCATCGGTTCGAGTCCGATCCCTGGCTTTTCTCGAAATATATCGCGTTTCGGCGCGGTTTGCCAGTGTAGCTCAGTTGGTAGAGCGGCGCATTCGTAATGCGCAGGTCATCGGTTCGAGTCCGATCCCTGGCTTTGCTGACAGAAAAGTCAGCGTTTTTAAATCCCCAATTCAGGACAGAGTCCGATGAAGAATTACCGCTAACCTGATTTGTCATGTGAAAACGGCAGAGGTACACGCCCCAGCCTGTTTTCCTGTACGCGGAAATTTTTCTTTGTCTGATTTAACGATTCAGTAGCCGTCCACGGCATGCCCTCGTTTCGGAGTTGCAAGCCCAGGTGGTCTGCGCTTCTGCTCGCATACGAGGCATCATGTGGCTTCAATCGAAACTCTTCGCCCTCTACTCACAGGCAATGCGTCGTAGGGGCAGATAATCTCTGCCCGGCAGGGGGGGTGGGGACAACCACCCCGTTCACCACTTCGCGACGTCCACCCCTCCTTAAAAAGGGGGGCAGAGCTCCCCCACAAAAAAGGTACCTGTATGGCTTTGATCAATATTTCCAATCTCAGTTTTGCCCACGACGGCGGGCAGACGATCTTTGATCGCGTCTCTCTGCAGCTCGACACCAGCTGGAAGCTCGGACTTATTGGCCGCAACGGACGCGGCAAAACCACTTTCCTCAAGCTGCTGCTTGGCGAGTATGCGTTTGGCGGATCCATCCAGACGCCGGTCGCCATGGACTATTTCCCTTTCACTGTGACTGACCCTGACCGGAGCAGTGTTGACGTTGTCAAAAGCATCTGCGCGGATCTGGAAAAATGGCGCCTGGAGCGAGAAGCCGATTTGCTGGAACTCTCTTTGGAAACCCTTGCGCGCCCGTTCAGTACCCTGAGCGGCGGCGAGGCGACAAAGCTGTTGCTGGCGGCATTGTTCCTGCGAGGGGATAACTTTCTGCTGATTGACGAACCGACCAATCATCTGGATGCACGGGCACGGCAAGTGGTTGGAAAATATTTACGCGCCAAGAAGGGCTTTATCCTGGTTTCCCACGACCGCAGCCTGCTCGACAGCTGCATTGACCATGTCCTGTCCATCAACAGGGCGGACATCGAGTTGCAGCGCGGCAATTTCAGTTCCTGGCAAATGAATCGCGAACGGCAGAATCAGCGGGAACTGGCAGACAACGACAAACTGAAAAAAGAAATCGCAAGTCTGGAACAAAGTGCAAAACGCAGTGCCGACTGGTCGCGGGCAACTGAAAAAGGCAAATACGGCAACGGCCCGGTAGATCGCGGATTCATCGGCCATAAAGCTGCCAAAATGATGCAGCGCGCAAAAAGCGTGGAAACCAGACGCAACAAGGCCGTAGAGGAAAAGGCACTGCTCCTGCACAATCTGGAAAACGAGGCGCCGCTGTCGATGCGGCCTCTGAAATTCCACACCCGACGTCTGGCTGAGTGCAGCCACGTTTCGGTTGGATATGGCGATACTGTCGTTTTGCGCGAGATCTCCTTCACCGTACTGAGCGGAGAACGGCTGGCGCTGCAAGGTAAAAATGGCAGCGGCAAATCTACCCTGCTAAAGTTGCTGGCCCGCAACCCTCTGCCTTTTCAGGGAAATCTTTATCTGCCACAAACTTTGCGCATTTCCTATGTCCCGCAGGATGCCTCGTTTTTACGCGGAAACCTGAAAGACTTCGCAAACACCCGGAACCTTGATGAAAGCCTGTTTCGGGCGGTGCTGCACCGGTTTGGCTTTGAGCGGAAACAGTTCGACACGGACATGGCCGATTTCAGTACCGGGCAGAAGAAAAAAGCACTGCTCGCCGCAAGCCTTTGCGAGGAAGCGCATCTGTATATCTGGGATGAACCGCTTAACGGCGTTGACATGGTCTCGCGCATCCAGATTGAAAATCTCATTCTGGAACATCAGCCCAGTATGGTCCTGGTAGAACATGACCAGATGTTTTTAGAGCGAGTTGCCACAAACATTTTGAACCTGGATGAAAGAGTAGATGGTGCGCGCCCTTTTTGCCCGTAAACGGGCAAATACGGGCTGCGGCGGCGGCTATCCGCGAAGCGGATACGCCACCGCTTCTTATGGGCGGAAACTGCAGGGATCCCTCCAGGATGAGGTTCCAGACTCTCAAAAGAGATATGCCTGCCAAAGATGCGAAAAAGGAATGCTATGATATAAGCCACAAATATCTTATAGCGTTTTCAGGTTAAGTGACACTGGCAGATAACCTTTCTCCTGTTCGTGAAGCAAGGCATGTTGCCAAAAACAATAACCCTTCGCCTTCACCCACAAGCGATACGAAGTATCGCAGGGGGTGTGGGGGAACGAGTTCCCCCACAAAAAAAACAGGTTCTGCCCATGCATCTGAATCGTCGACCCTATCAAGCCCTCCTGCTTATCGTCTTCATGGCTGCCGCCCTCGCCTGTACCCCCAGGCAGGAGGATGCCACCCTGACAGCCCAGACCACTATCCTGGCTACCATCAACGATGAGCCCATGACACTCGCCGACTTCGAACTCTCCGAGACCTGGCTCCCAGACTTCGCCCGTCAGCTTGAAGACAATGAGGGACTCAACATCCATCGTTTCTGGAGCCTGGTGCAGATGATCCTCATCGCACAGGATGCCAAAGCCCAAAACCTGCTCGACGATGCTTCGCGCCGCCTGGCCATCAAGGAAGCACTCACGACGTTTTACCTCAATGCCCAGCCCGTACCCGAGGTCAACCTGAGCCAAGCGCGCATCGACGCACTTATCCATGCGCATCCCGAGGCATTCTGGCATCCTGAGCAGTATGAGGTCAGCTACGCGCTTGTCCATGGCGAAACGCGCTGGCGCGCGCTTCAGATCGCCTATGGCCTGGTCAGCAGTGCCCAAATGGGCTACAATGTATTCGATCCTCCACCAGATGACGATCCCCATGCCGCCAAAGGCGCCCCTCGAATGCAAAACCAAAAGGGTCACCACGCCAGTGCCAGGTTCTTCAATTTTGCCTTCGTAACGCGCGCCAACGAGCGCTTTGGCGACCCATGCCGGCTCGGCCCATTCACCGAACGCGACGGGTTCCTGTTTTCCTGTCCCAAGGCCGTCGCTGCACTCGCACAAGCCCCCATCGGCCGGCCACTCCCAACCGATATCTCCTGC
>WQTY01000157.1 GCA_009786045.1 Pseudomonadota bacterium
TGCCTTGCCCCCTGGCCAGCGAATTGCCAAGATGCGACATGGGCGCAGCACTTTTCGAATAGAGATAAACGGTACGCGGATGAATATAGGCCACCGCCATAAGCTCACCCTCAAGAAATGTCCCATACCACCATCCGTGAATCCCATTCGCAGATGCCTCGCGCAGTTCGACCGCCTCATGCGGCGGCGCATCGGCAAGAAGCGCTCTGACCTTATCGGCGTCTTTTGCAGTGATATCGAAGCTCTGATACTGCTGTTGCTCCATACCTTCTCCCCTTGCCAATCAAAAAATGTCGGCACCAGTGTCTAGCCATCCCCCTTGCCTTCAGCCTTTGCCGCCTCTTCGGCGCCGGCTTCAGCGTCTGCCACCATGGCCTTAAAGGCCTCCGCCTGCTCAATCGCACACTTTTCGATGAAATCCAACGAAATCTGAGGCATGAACTTTGTCAAGTCGGCAGTTGGATCCTGTATGCGCACGCTTGGAACGTCGATGCCGGTTTTTTCCAGAACGCGCCGCCGCTGATCGGGCGTCAGCACGACTTCAACGACCGCATCCAGATGAACCTCCGGCAAATCAACGGCCGGTTTGGTGGCGTCTGCCTCCGCCTGCAGCTCAGCACAAAGCATCTCCAGCTTCGCAGCAGACTTCTCAATCTCTGCCATCAAAAGCTCGCGCTCATCCTCGCCTGCCTCCTGCATGGCCTCACACAGCACCTGCAAAGCTTTCCGCTCCGTTTCTATCGGCTTCGTATCCAGCGCCATGGCTCATTCCTCCTCACTGGGTCTTGTCCTTCTTCCCCCAAACGATTTTGGCAATCTCGCGCGCATTCTGGCATTCCTCGGCTTCTTTCATATAAAAAAGCTTCAGGCGCTCCGCCTCCTGCATGGCAGCAATCTGTGCTGCCTCAATCGACTCAGCGGCAGGATCCGGCGCATTCAGCGAAGCCTGCCAGGCTGCCAAAGCCAGCAAATACTCATGGTAGTCCGCCTCATAGTCGTTCATAAGTTCGGCCTGACGCACCGCAATCAGCGTAAAATCATCCGGCGAAGCGCCGGCCATCCGCCGCGTCAATTCGCCATCCGGATCCTCCAGGACAATCTCCGTCATATCCCTTCCCGTGCGTTCCCTGACAATCGCCTGCTGCTGCCGCGTCAGCGCAATTTCACACTTGACGGCATAATCAAACGGGACTGGCGGGGGCTGGGGGGGCTGATTCTCCTCTGACATTGCTCGACTCCACTTCGCTGAACACAAACGGCCAAAATTGCCACACTTCAACTATCACAAAAAGCTCGCCCGATAAAGGGGCAACCTCTTGACGATTTTTGCCATTGCCTTGGCAGGCAACCGGGACGGTCGCCCCTGCTATGACGCGCGTTTGGCCTGCACGTAGGTTTATTTTTGAAGGGGGCAACGCCCCCTGCGCCGCTATCGGCCACAACCCCCCGTCGCCTGCGGCGCCACCCCCTTTGTGAAAGGGGGTGTGGCCGATACGCGTCTACCCCCTTTGCGGGGACACCCCGCAACGCCCCGTCGGCGACTGCGTCGCGCGGGCGACCGGGACGGTCGCCCCTACAGATTTTTTTTGTGGGGGAACTTGTTCCCCCACACGTCTGCGATGCTGCCACATCGCTTTGGGCAAAAAACCATTTTCTTTCGCCGCAATATTGGGCAAAATATCGCCTTGGCGAGCCTTGTCGCCCTCTACCCTGCGTTCAAGGAGCATCGGACATGTCAAAAGATGGCATCGGCGTTTACACCACCAACTTCACCAACGGGCAGCGCCAATTCGAAATCGCCTACGCTCAGGGCAAACTTAATGGCCCCATGCGTCGCTGGGCACAAAATGGCCAGCTCATCCTCGAACGCAACTACGTTAACGATCTCCTCGAAGGCCGTTCAAAACGCTGGCACGAAAACGGCGTCCTGGCCGAAGATGCCTTCTACATCGACGACAAACGCGAAGGCGAATACGTCCAATACGATAAAAAAGGCCGCGTTATCCTGCGTGCCAAATTCCGCGAAGACGAACTCGTCGAAGATCCCCCCAAACAGGGCTGACGAATGCTTCGGGGGAGCCGTTCGTCGGGCGTCAAGTTCTAAAATTCGCCCACAAAAAATAAAATTCAACTATTTCTTCTCTCGACCGACGGCCATTGAGAATAAAATATGCTCGCCGTTTTGCAATTTTAGCGCGCTGGGGAGGGTTGATTCCGGGTCACGGTACATGCGGATGACAGTGCCGAGGTTGGCCGCCGAACAGTAGAGCGCGGCATTTTGAGAAGCAGTTCCGGCATCAATGCCGCGTATCAGGACATCTTCGGCATTCGATGTGAAGAGAAGCTCCATCGGTGCGAGCTTCAGCGGTCGAACGTCTGCATTGCTGACGCGCACGAGTTTGTGGCCAACGTGATCATATCGGTAGGCACCTTGCGGGAATATCGCATATATGCTGACGCTTTGCCGATTTCTGGCCGAAGGTGCTGTCCGTTTGCCATCCGTCCGATTGATGCCGTTTGCAGACCAAAGGAGGTTCGAAACGTCTTCGATCGTCAGCGCCTCATCGGTATAGGCGCGAACACTGCGGCGGTTTTCGAGCGTCTCATAAAGCGTTGCAGATAACCCAACGGGTTTGGGGAGCACGATTTCTTCTGCGCCCGCCACGAGCGGGGTGCCTGCGGTTTGCGCAGCCGCCGTGCCTGCTGCAACTTCAGTGCCTGGACATGTTGGACAATTGGCTACCGGGCAATTGGCTTCCTGACACTCGGGGCATTTAGTACATGCCGACAATCCCAGCATGGCAAATGCCGACAGAGCGAGAAGGGATTTCTTAATACCATAGCTGTATTTCTGCATTTTATTTCTTCTGGCAGGGTGTAAAAAACACTTTAACAAGCGATTTACTTAATTTTCGGTCAGACGCATGCTTTGATGCGTCCCTGGAAGTTGGTTTCGAGACATACGTCATGGCAAACGAGACAGGCAAGACAAAAGATGCATGAAATGGAATGACAAACGATTGGATACCTTACACCTGTCAATGTGTCTCTTTCCAAAAACTGTCTGCTTTCCGGCATAATTCTTCAAGTGACATATCGTCGTAAAGATTTTGCTGCCATTTGGTGTAATCAAAAGGCTCACGAATAATCAGTGCAATAAAACGCTCCGCCTCTAACAGTCCAAGATTTTCGGCTAAAACACGCATCCCTTCTTCTCTGAGCAATGTATCAGTTTTCATCGAAATACCTCCTGATAAAATCCATCGGATTGATAATGACAATCCCATCCACATGCTTATTTAACAGTCTTTTATCTGTTGTAATAAAGTAATCTGCATTGGCAGCTATGGCACAAGCCACGTGTAAAGCGTCTTTTGCCTTGATGCCCAGTGTCATGATCCTTTCGGCATGTGAAATTTTCTCTGGCTTAAAGGTTACAAGTTTCGCTGCCTTTGTTTCCCACAAGGCAATTTGTTTTTTTCTATGTGCAAATGGGTTGTCATTATTTTCGTAATGAAGAATAAAAGACCAAACCAAGCATAGGTTTCCTTTCAGAACTTCTCCTTGTATCAATAACTTTGCTTCTGTTTCCAGCCTTACGAGTGGTTGAAGCTGATCGTCATAGGGACGATTGAAGCAGCAAACATCTAAATATATAGTATGTTTTAAAAGTGTCATTCCAAAACCTCCCGCTAGGTGCTTGATGCTTCAGGCCTTGTCTTATCTTTGTATTAGGAAGAACGCCTGCCCCCCAGATGACAATAAGGGATAGCATGTCAAAAGGCAAAAACGATTTTCCTATACCCCTGTTACACGCTTCACCCCTTCAAACAAGGATCCCCTTCAGCACATAGCCGTTTAATTTGACGATGGCTTCAAACCGCACGGCATTGGATTTTTCTGGCCAATGTGTGGCGCACAGCTGCAAAAAACGCATTTCTTTTCGGGCCATGAAGTTGGGGACGATGAGTGGTGCTGCCAGTTCGAGCATGGCCCGGCATTGTGCGGGGGAATCGCAGCGGTGGGCTGCCCGGGCGAGGGCGAGGAAAAGAGTCAGGGCGATGTCTTTGTGCCCGAGGGTAAAAAAACGTTGGGCCTGGGAGAGCAGATCGAAGCTCAGGTGCTCGTCTTCGGGGCGAAGTTCCAGTGTCATGGCATTGAGCCGGGCAAGTGAGATGGCATCTTTTGCGCGCACGAACCCTTCCCGGGCGTGCTCCATCCAGTGTTGTGCCAGCACGTGGTCATCCTGGGAGAGCGCAAATACTGCGCCAAAGGCGTAAACCTGAGCCAGTGCAGCGCCCAGCGCGCGAAAGCGGCAGATTTCGATTTGGTGGTCGAGTCGCTGGTGCATCTCCGAAGTTTCACCGTGTTCGAAGGCATGGATGAGGTTCATGAGCGTCCAGGCCACGTGCATGTCGGGGGGCATGCGCTCCGGCGGCATGGTCTTTTGTATGCGATGGAAGCAATCTTCTGGCGAAAGGATTGGGTGCCCCGTTTCGAGTGCATATTGCAGCAGGGTGAGATCGATGGCGGCTGCAAGCCGCACGGGCACACTCTCAAGCGGTCTGCCATCTGGGCCGCAGACCATGGTAAGGGTTTTGTGAATTTCTGCCAGGGCTTCGGGATACTTGCCCAGATCCCAAAGTGCCTGCGATACATCCAAACGGGCGGCGGCTATACGAACGTCTCTCTCGGCATCGTTTTGTGTCTGGAGCTTTTCGAGAATAGTGAGTCGTTTCTCATGGGCGGCCATGGCTCGCCCCGCACGTTTGTCTTTTTTTGCCAGATAGTCCATGGCCAGCACCTGCTCGTGCAGATCCTGCCCAAAGGTTTCGGCCAGGAAGAAATAGCGATCATACCAGCGATCGGCTTCTTCGGCTTCTCCCATCTTGTCGAAAATGTCGCCGCGCATGCGCATGCCAAGATGGCTTGAGGGATTGACGTCTTCGGTGTCTGGCAGCCATGCTTCAACGCGTTTCAGTGCACTTTCCAGCAGGCAGGCTTCGAGTTCGAATTGTGCCATTGCCACGCCGAGTTCGGCGACATCCTGTCCCAATCGCCTTTCAACTTCGCAGGCTTCTTCGAGGAAAGCCACCCCAAGCGCAGGTTGACCCTGATCGTAGTGGATCTGGGCAGTCAGACGACAGGCCTGAAAATGATGTTTGACGGAGGAGAGGCGACGCGATTCTAAGACATAATTTTCAGATAATTCAACGATGTTTTCAAAATTTCCGAGATTTTTTCTCGCCTGAATCTCCCACAAAAAGGACGTCAGGTAGATCGCATCCTGCCCCACTGCTTTCGCCAATCGGCGCACATCATGGATGTGATGCATGACGGCTTCGAAACGGCCGGCCAGGTAATCATCCTGAACCCTTTTGGCAACGAGTGTGAGATTTGGGGAAGTGGGAGGTGTTTGCTTCGATTTCATGTTGCTGGTCGTGACTTGTTGGAAACGGCCTTGTGGGGGAACCAGTTCCCCCACACCCCCTGCAATGCTGCGCATTGCCTGTGGGTGAAGGGCGAAGAGCTATTGTTTTTGGCAACATCCCACGCTTCACGAGCAGGAGAAATAAAGCATTTTCATTGCCTGTAAGGATTCTACACCACTTTGACCCAAAGCGATACGAAGTATCGCAGGGGGTTCGGGGGAATGAATTCCCCCGGCGGGGGTGTGGGGGCAGCGCCCCCATAAAAC
>WQTY01000158.1 GCA_009786045.1 Pseudomonadota bacterium
ACAAGCCATACCACCCAAGATTTGTTTTTTTTCGTGGGGGAGCATTGCTCCCCCACACCCCCTGCGATACTTCGTATCGCTTGTGGGTAGAGGGCAAAAAGTATCGTTTGATGCCACACTCCCAGCATGGCAAACAAAATTGAAGCAATCTGCCCGTATTTGCTGCTTCGATGTGGAGAACACGCAACGGACGAATTCTGAATCGTTGAGAGAAGAGAATTGCGTTTTTGGACATCACGCATCAGCATCACAAACACCACACATCAACCCCCAATCACACTCAAACACGCCGGCGTTTGCCCTCAGAAGCCGTAAACCCTTCCGGCGTCACGTTGCACCCACTCGCGATACACCCCGTCAGGGTCATCTCGCCCGTATCAAACCCCTCAATCGTGACATTTCGCAACACCACCGATTTGAGCGTGGCCACGCCATCAATACCTGCCAGGCGCCCCTGAGTGATTGTCAGTGACTCAAGCGATGCATCAAGAAGGTGCAAATTGACAAGGCTGCAATCGCGAAACTGCGTATTTGTCAGCTCCAACCCCTCGGCATCCTCCGTATCGCCAAACGTCGTACGATGCAGCACACAGCCATCAAAAGCCGTCTCCGCCAGAATCGTCGAACGGAAGGTGCAATTGTGAAACGTACATCCGTTAAAAAATGCCCCCTGGAGATTGAGTCCGTCAAAGACGGTGCCGTCAAAAATACACGCTTCCCACTCGGTATTGCCTGCATCCACACCATGTATGCGAATCGCCCCGATGTGATCGCCCTTAAAGCTGGCAGCTTCAAGACTAAGATCCGCATGTGACGCCAGGAGCGCCTCAAGCAGACCTTCATCCGATGCCTTTATCGCTTTTGTGATTTCCTTCTGAACCATAGACTTTTTTGTGGCTCCTAAAGATTCCGCCTCTCCCGCAAGCTGCGGGAAACAAACGGAGGATATTATTTCTTCTTAAGCGCGACATACACCGCACCGAAATCGCCGTCATCATCAAGAACGGGCACATACTCCAGAACCCGGTCATCGCCATGAAGCTGCGCCATCACACCATGCTTAACCACAGGCTGCCCCGGGCTCCCAAGCCCTTTGCCGCAAATGATCAATCCATAGGCGCACTTTGCATGAAAAGCCGCCGTCAAAAAATCATCCAGCCGAACCATCGCCGCATCATGGGCCAGGCCCCTGAGCTTAAGTGTCATCACCGCACCGTATCGTTCCTGATAACGGTTAATGTCACGCATGAGCCGGGACTGAGATGCCGACAAAACCATCCCCCCCTCACCCCCAACTAGGACATCATCACCCTTTGAAACCTGTGTCACCGTCACCTGCTCATCCACATACTGCGTATGCATGTGAGACAAATGGACACTCGGTGCGGCATGTACCTGTGCTGCCTCAAGCGTTTCCAAAGACGATGGATCGGCGCCTTCTCTCTGGTGCCTGGCACGCTGCCTGCGGGCCGTGGGTTGTGGTGAACCTATCCGCCTGACCTTCGACAGCGCCATTTCCTGCGTAAAAAGTGCAAACTCCCGCTCTTCCTCCGACATCGTCAGCACACCGCCATCCTCTGGCATCTTTTCCTTCGCCACGTCCCCCTTGTTGAACTTTTCCTGGTACAGATCAACCCCATCCAGCGCACCCATCGACTCGGCAAAAATCTCCGCATCCGACAAGTTCGATGTATCCAGCAAATCGGCCATCGTCAGGCGCTCTGTTCTCCCGGCCGGCACAGCCTGAGCCGGCTTGTGCGCAGGTTTCTCACTCGGCAGCTGTGCCCTCCGTGCCTGATGGGCCTCTTCTCTGTCCTGGGCATCAGACTTGCGAATCTCTCTGAGCGCACCTAACCCGGCAAAGGCATTTGTCGTAAATGCCTTTTCTGAAGATGCGCCAGCCTCAGGCATGTTTCGCTTGTTCTTCTTTGCCATACTCAGCCAATAAAATCGCACTTCATATAATCGCGCAGAGCCTCAGGCACACGAATCCGGCCATCCGCCTGCTGGCAGTTCTCCATGATCGCCACCATCGTGCGACCGACTGCCAACCCCGAACCGTTGATCGTATGGACAAACTCCGTTTTGGACTTGCCTTCCGGCGTCCTGTAACGGATATCGGCACGACGTGACTGAAAGTCGCCAAAATTCGAACAGCTTGATATCTCGCGATAACACTGCTGCGACGGCAACCAGACCTCCAAATCGTAACATTTGCGCGCCGAAAAGCCCATATCACCTGCACAAAGCAACACCACCCGATAGGGCAGATCCAAACGGCGAAGAATCTCTTCGGCATCCGATACCAATGCCTGATGTTCTGCCTCGCTCGTCTCCGGCGTGCAGAATTTTACCAGCTCAACCTTATCAAACTGGTGCTGGCGAATAATGCCGCGCGTTTCTTTGCCATAATTGCCCGCCTCTAACCGGAAACAAGCACTGTAGGCACAGTACTTTATCGGAAGCTGTTCCGGCGACAGCAACTCCTCGCGGTGGAAGTTCGTCACAGGAACCTCTGCCGTCGGAATCAAAAACATATCCCCGTTCGTCCTGTAGGCATCTTCCTCGAACTTCGGAAGCTGCCCCGTGCCCGTCATGGCTGCACGATTGACCAGATAAGGCGGCATGACCATCTCATAACCACGAGACGCATGGCAGTCGAGCATGAACTGAACCAGTGCCAGTTCCAGCCGCACTGCCGCGCCGCGCAAAAACGCAAAACGCGCACCTGACACCTTCGCGGCACGCTCAAAATCAATCAACTGATGCAACTCGCCCAACACATCATGCGACTTCGGCTCAAACGAAAATTCCGGTACGCTTCCCCAGCTGCGCACCACTTCATTGCCGGATTCATCCGATGCCTGCGGCACATCTGGCGCGGGCATGTTCGGAATATAAAGCATCATTTCTTCAAGCTGAGCATCGATCTCTGCCCGGCGAGCATCAAGCGACTTCAGCTCCGCACTCATCGACTTGAGCGACTCACGAAGCTGCTCCGCCCCTGCCTTATCCAATGTCCGCATTTGATCGCTGGCCTGGCGCTGCTCAAAGCGAAGCGCGTCGTAACGCGCACACTTCTGGCGCCGTTCCGCGCTCAACGCACGAAGCGTCTCAAAATCAACCTTCCCCCCACGAAATCTCAGCCCCTCCACCACTTCATCAAGGTGGGACAGAACATACTTCACGTCCAACATGTGTACGCACTCCCTAAACTGCCGCACTTTTGTTTCAAGCCAACCAAACCCATGCCGCCCGGCCTTCGTCCGAGCCTACCACCATTACCTCCGCCCGGGCACACTGTGCCAATATGACACACACCCGGACAAAAGCGCACTATTAGCGCCCCTAGCCCCTCCTTTGTCAAGCAATGAGTTTGGCACCAAAGATCAAATTCCCTTGACCTCCCGCGCTAAAATTCACGAATATCCATTTCACATTGTTCCGCATCTCGCGGTGATAATAACCTTGCCTCCTTCCAAATACGGCATTTCGAAACATGATTAACCTCATCCTCAGCCTCATCCTTGCGGCCGCCGGCTGGGCCGCCACCCTGCTCGTCTTCGACTCCTTCTGGGCCGGCATACTGCCCTTTATCATCCTCCTCCCACTGTCTCTTTTCCTCCTCAGCAGACACGTCAACAAAAAGTTCACTGCCATTTCGCAGCGCGCACAAGATGCCATGCAAAGCCTGTCTGCCGTCAAAAGCGAAGAAGCACGAAAAAACGTCCTCGACCGGGCCGTTGCCATCCTCAAACAAGGCTACGCCCTGAAGCACTTCCAATTCTATCTCGCGTCCCAGCTCAACGCACAAATCGGCATGCTTTACTACATCCAGAAGCGCTTCAAGGAAGCCGAACCCTACCTGGCCAACGCCTTCTTCCAGCAGGGCATCGCCATCGCCATGTACGCCTGCATTCTCTACAAACGCAAAGACTACGATGCCATGACCAGACAATTCGAACGCGCCGTCAAGCACTCCAAAAAAGTCCCCCTGCTCTGGAACCTCTATGCCTGGTGCCTGCTGCAAATAAAAAAACGCGACGAAGCCATCGCCGTCCTCAACCGCTGCCTGACCAGCAACTCAAATGACCAGACAACCCTGGCTAACTTAGACCTCATCAAAAACAGCGCAAAAATCAAAATGCGCGGCTACAATGAGCAATGGTACCAATTCCACCTCGACACGCCTCCGCCACAAAAAGTTACCTATGACAAACGCAGCATGTACCGCGGACATTAAACACCAGGGCTGTTAGATTCCACCCCCTCGCAGCCACGTCACCACCCCAGGAGCTTCGCCATGCACACGATGATGCGCCCATTTTTCCTTTTCTGCCTGCTCATCCTCATCCTCGCTGGCCAGCTCTCTGCCCCCCAAAGCACCGCCGACGCACAAGGCACGCCCGTTTCCAGACAACCCTCAAATGCCATCAGTGCCTTCGTGCACGGTAACACCGACTTCAGCATCGACGACATCCGCCCCATCGCCACCAATGCCTCCGGGTACCATCAAAAGTGGGAGTTCTTCATCGACTCTAAGCCCTACGAAGTCCGTATCAGGTTCGAAATATCAAGTGTGGCCTTTACTAAAAACGAAGGGAAAATCGGCGGACATGTCAAAAAATTCGACGACGACGGAAACCTGCTCCAGGAATTCCCAATATCCAAAACCTACAAGCCCGGCCAATGGCGAGCCGCGCCAACAGGGCTGGATCTCCGCTTCGGCAACGATTTTTCGCTAAAGTATGAAAATGGTCACTTCCATATCCGCGGACAATTCGAAAAAGGCCAATTCAACTACGCCATCCCGCTCAACCCCTGGAAACCCGGCACAGGCAACGTCTTCTTCGGCAACAACGAAAACAATGTTTTCAAATATGCCATCCTGACCTACCAAAAACCCATTCAATCGGGCACTTTCGTCATTGATGGCCAGAACATCCCCGTACATGGTCAGGCCTACGCCAACCACTACCTGCTGATGCTGCCGGTTTACGAAGCATTCGACGAAGTCGCCGACTTCCGTATTCGCCGCGATGGCCTGCTCGTCGAGTTTCGCTACTACGTCCCATCACAAAACTTTGCCGCCGCCTCCTTCGGTTTCCTCATGGTAGCCTACGAAGGACAGCTCATCTTCTCCTCGACAAACATCGAACGCACAACACTCCAAACCTGGCTTGATGATGCCCACTACGGATACGAGATCCCCGCAAGACAAGTGATTCGCGCCACCGACGGCGCCAATACAGCCACCTTCACCATGCTGTCGGCCTCCCCCCAACCCACTGATCCCTATGCCAACCTCCCGGCTTTCCAGCGCAATGTCGCCACACGCTTTGCCAAACCCATCACCTATTCCATCCCCATCGACTGGCTGCTCGATCTCCATGTCGACGGCTACTCCGCCAAAATCCCCATGTCAAACACCTACTCCATGACACGGCTGCGCTAAGCCTTTCGAGCGCCCGCTATTGCTCGCCCGGGCGAGCAATACGCGGCCGGGCGCGGCTATCTGCCAATGGGCAGATACGCTGCGCCTTTTATTTTTTCTGGGGAGCTCTGTCCCCCTCTTCGAGGGGGATGTCGGCACCTCCCTCAAAGAGGGAGATTTTGCCGACAGGGGGAGGCCCCACACCCCCTGCAATGCTTCGCATCAGTTCACCCGCGCCGCAATGTTTCGACGA
>WQTY01000159.1 GCA_009786045.1 Pseudomonadota bacterium
TGGCGGACGAACGGTCGCTATCAGCATCTGCACAAACAGAATGATGAACTGACCAAGTCCCTCAACCTGCCGGATAGCCCATCGCCCCACGGCATCAAAGCCCCGGTATAGCCGACGCCTGCTGTGATTAGATGACTGCACGACCACTGACCCACATAAACATATCCAGAAACTATGCCCTGACTTTGCGCCGCTGATTTTCACCAGAGGAGGGCGTAAAAGAAGAAAAACTCTCCTGTCTTCTGTCGTGTTTATAGCGAATGGTCAAAGAAATGCCTATGAAAAGAAAAGTGCGCGAATCGCCGCACCAAGCCCCTCTTTCTCGGCGGTGTCCATGACGAACAGTCAAAGAAATACGCACAGATCGCTGTAACAAATGCGTCCCTTAAGCTTTGGGTGCGAAGTATTCTTTAGCTACTTGGCCGGTATCGTGCTAGAAAGCGGGAGTGCCATAATGGCAGACGTGAACTGGGCGTTGGAGATCTCACTGGGGTTTAGGAGTTGAGGCATGAATCGTGAGGCCAAGTTTTCGGTGGTATTGCCTTCAGGGAGTCTTTCGACGTCCCAGCTGGCGGCATTCGAAGAGACCTGTCACCGCTATGGTTTAGCCCTGCATTTGCCTTTGCGTGCCAACAATACGGGAGACACTGTCGCGGCAACATCGCTTTCGCTTCGCGATGCTCAACTTCTTCGGCGTCAGATTGCAGGCCTCGGTTATTCGGTGGATGTGGTGGGTGAAACGATGAAAACCGCCACAAGGTCTCCGAAGTTGCCCGACACGGTGGTGGTTGGGCGCGACAGCTACGACGCATACGAACCGGGCGATCCTGTCAGCGACATCACCACGGATGCCTGGTCAAGCCTCGAAGTCCCGGCCATGGATCTGGATCTGAACGACGGCGGACAACTTGAAGAATCCGCCAAGTGGAGCGGCGATAACTGGTTGCGTCCAGACGAGTCAAAGACACTCAGCATCAACGCACAGGATATCCTCAAGGCTGCCAAACTCCATGAAGCCCAGGCGAATGCGGCTCCCGCCATGCGCGGATCGGATGCCAAACCAATAGCCATTCCCGGGATAACCACGGTGTCGACATCCTCGCAAAGAAACCCGGCATTGAGCATTGCGCCGCCACGCCCTGCCCAAACCCCAGAAATGGCAACCCACGTCGTCCCAATCATCCCAAGCGAAGTTCTGCCCATCCACGTCAACGAGGTAAAACCTGCCCACACACCGCTTCCGCCCAGGGCACCTGCCTTTCCTCCCCCAGCTGCAACCCAGGCGGCCTCAACGACAGCCACAGTCCAAACGACCTCGACGAATACCACCCAAAACGCGCTTTCCTGTCAAAGCGTTTCCCGCCATCCCACTGGGGCAGAAACGGATATCTACGCAGACGTTCCACAGCAGGCAACCTCTTCTGCGCTCCTAACCAAAATCTTTCTGATCATGGGTGTTTTCATCGCCATCCTGCTCATTCTCCTGATCATCAATCTTATCCATCCTCTGCCCTTCCTGAGCGACCTGATTAACCCATTTTAACGCCCCTGAGTCTGTCGATTTCCTCGGAGATTCCATGCAATGTCCACGCCTTCACGGGGCCATGATACCCATCCACCTCAGTGCTGCCTGCGCCAGCTCACGGCAGGCCTTTTTTTGCGAAGAATGCCGTGCGGTGTGGATGAAGGCTGCCGAATGCAAAGACTACCTCGGCATTGATACGGAACTGGCGCGACTCAAACTGCAGCACACTTATATCGACCTTTCCTGCCCTCAGTGTCTGACCACACTCCAATTCAGACGATTCGCGGGGTATGTCGTCTACGTTTGCGGGCAATGCCGAAGCTGTTTCATGGACTCGGGCGTCCTGCCATGTCTGCTGGACAGCCTGAAAGAAACTTTCCTGCCAACGGATTCAGCGCTGCCCCTCCCAAACTCTGACAAAGCTGTTCCCTCACTCACAGCGCCATCACCCATCGACAGGCTTGGCATGACGTGTTGTGAGTGTGACGCCGAGATCCCACACCCAGGCGAAGCGCATATGGGTGCCATTGGCTGCTGCTGCCAGCGGTGCACTTCGACGCCACAGTTGATCTCCGAGCAAAAATTTCAGAATGCCCAGCTCGTCACATTTCGGAGCATGGAAGTTAAAGTCGATCACTGGCGACGTAATTCCCACAGCGTCATTGCCGTCACGCCGGCCGAGCCCTGCCTGCTCAACGTCACCCTTTATTCGCTCTCATTGCCCGTCAGAATGCTGCGCTTTGGTTACAGAAAACTGGCCCTGAGAGGAAAACTCCGACGCAGGCTCGACGCTTCCGAAGGCATCGAATTCAAAACACCATGGCATGTCTTTCTCAAGCAGCGCGGCATCATTGAGTGCCTGGATGAACTCAGCACCATGGGAAGCATTTGCATTGAATTTATGCCTCACAGTATTATCTTCGACCTGGAGAACCATAGCCGAAGCGTCGAATTGCGCCATCGTTTTGAGGCTTCGGTGCGCCGGCTTCTGCTGGCCTATGAACGTTTTGTCCTGTTGACAAAACGCTACGACACGCCCTCAGCAACCAGCACAACTTAAAGGAACATGGTCATGGTAGACAAAAGCAATCATCGCGAAATTCTATCGGCAGCCCTGAGTGCCCACGTCAGTGAACTGCGGCTCTTTTGGCGAGAAACGGGATTTTCCTGCCGCTGGTTGGTGCCGGATGCGGAACACTGCTACGTGGATGAAGAATCCCTTCGACATCTCGACAAATTCCGCCAAACGGTGGATTCAACCATCCCAAACGAGAGCGTGCGCCAACAGTGGCTCGACATGTCCTCGCCTCTCCTGGACGGCTTTGACACCAGCATGCCATTTCCACTCAGGACACTGACCTGGCTGTTGCGCGTCGTAGAGAGCCCGCACCGTGAGGATCTCACCATCGACACCTGGAATCTGTACCTCTGGAGCGTGCGCCTTTCGGATTTACCAAACCGAATCCTGAGAAAACTCTCCAGCCATCTCGAATCTCAGAGCAAACAGGCGCTTATCGATTTTGACACGCTCGCTGCACGCTTCTTCGCTGCCGTTCAAAACAACTACCCCAAAGACTTTGACCGGATCCGGCAGCGTGAGCAGATGACGCTCAATCATCGCTTCGATCGGCTGCGGCGCTTTAAGAACCTCATTTTTTACGGCATCGCCAATATTGGCAAAGCCAACATTTCAAAACAGCTCATCCGCCACTGGCAATCCATGACCGGCCGGCCCATTGGCATGCACTGCGTGACGGTGTTTCATCCCAATACAAGCTACAGCGACATGGTTGAGCGGCGCGTCGAAAAAAACTACCCCGCCTCCATGCAAAGCCCCATTGAGCATCGCGCCCCCCGCGTCATCGCCAATCATATCCAGGAAGCCCGCTATTTCTTCGAACCCTATGCCGGCGAAAACATCCAGGAAGGCCTTCTGATGTCGTTGTGCCGTGCCGCCGCGCACAACCCGGATAAAGACTATGTCTTCATGATCGACTGCATTGACCAGGCCAATCTCAATGACGTTCTGGGTGAAGTGGCCCATATGCTCGACAGTTTCGCACGCGTGCCGTGGCGCATCGGAAGTGGAGACATTCCCGGGGCCTGGGATCTGGAAGCCGAAGGCGCACGCTCCATCCGATTGACGCTCTCTGGACGCATCTTCTTCCTGCCCTCAAATGTCTACATTCTGGGCACGGCCACCGAAGACGATCTCTTCAGCGCAAAAAACAACGAACGAATCCTCCAGGCCTTTGTTCTCGAACACCTCCCCGCCATGGACGCCGATCAGTTAAAACTTGTCATGCTCGCAGACCGTCCCCATGAAGATTTCGCCAGGCTCGAAGAGTACGCCGAACACAGCATCGCCCTGTGGCACAGCATCAATGCAGTTCTCATCGAAACTGCAGGGCGAAAAAACATCATCGGCTACGGGCCGCTCTTTTCGATGTGCGAAGAAATACTGTCAAGCTCCGATGTCCACGATGCCAATCGCATTGTCCTCGGCACCTGGCGCTATCGGATGCTGTCACCGGTCATTCAGAAAATGAACAGCCTCCTGCTGACCGGCACCCAACTGCATCGGCAATCCCTCGATAAACTCATCGAATGCCTCAACCAATCGTGGCTTCGCATGACCGTCACCATTGAGGGCATCGCGCCAACCGAGTGCATTGGTCTGACCTTCGAAGAAGACTTTTCCTGCTGATCTGGCTTTACCCTCGCAGCCCCCATGGCCTTCCCTTGAGAGCAGGCCAGATGCAAAAAAAGAGCGGCGCATGTTCAGCGCCGCTCTTCAGTGTCATTTCGGTGCGTTTCGCTAAGCCTCACCCAACGCATCCAGCTCAGCCTGAAGAAGCGTCATACGCTCCTTGGCTTTGAGCTTGAGTTTCTTGCACTCCTTAAGCGCCATCTGTTCTTCCGGCGACATCCAAACCTGAGCGTTAAAAGCCTCAACGCGCACATCAAGTGCCGCATGCTCATCTTTAAGCTCCGCGATTTCCTTCGTGATTTCTTCTCGACTTAGATTGCTCATTGTCCTCCCGCTTTCGTCTAATGGCAAATGAATCGCCAGAGTCCCGGCCACAACACCCAAAGAACGCTATCGCAAAGGGCATTCTTTGTCAAAAGGAACATCCGATGGAGGGACTCAAAAATTCGACTTTCTGCCATAATGCGCTAGAGTCCCGGTTCATATATCGCCAAAGCGCGATCTATGTTCAAAAAAGGAACACCCATGTGTGAGATAAAGCCTGAAATTAAGAAAATTTTGTTCGCCGCCGGCGGAACCGGCGGTCATGTTTTTCCTGCCATCGCAGTTGCCGATGCACTGCGCGATATCCGTCCCGATCTCGAAATTGCCTTCGTAGGCAGCTCACAGGGCAACGAAGAGGAATGGGTTAAAAACGCCGGCTACCGGTTCATCCTGCTGAAAACAGACTTCATTAAAGGCGCATCATTCCTGAAAAAGTGCAAAAATATCGCTGCCATGCCAGGCACCGCCAAACGTGCAAAGTGTTTATTGCTCGAAGAACGGCCAGACCTGGTCATTGGTGCAGGAGGTTACGTCTCGGGCCCCTTAGTGGCCGTCGCCGCCAGAATGCCTATTGCAACCGCCATTCTGGAACAAAATGCCATCCCAGGGCTCACCAACCGCATCCTGGCACACTTCGTCGACAGAATATTTACTTCATTCCGAGACACAGCGGGCTTCTCCGGCCCCAAGGTAGCCTATTTGGGCAATCCCGTGCGCACTCAGGCACTCGTCAGCTCACACGACAGCGCCAGGCATGAGCCAAAACGCCCCAACCTCCTTGGTGCTTCACCTGCCGATTCACCCCTGCACATCCTCATTCTCGGAGGCTCCCAGGGGGCCATGAGCCTCAATACAAAACTTCCCAAAGCCTTCCAATCCCTCACAGAAGAGGAACAGGCACACCTCATTGTGCGCCACCAAACCGGCAAAGGCAAACTGGAGGCAACCCAAAAGGCCTATGCCGAAGCAGGCCTTACGTCCGAAACGACCGAATTCATCCACGACATGGGAGCCGCCTATCAATGGGCAGATCTCCTTATCTGCCGTGCAGGCGCCACCACCCTTGCCGAAATCAAAGCAGCCGGAAAGGCTTCGATCCTCGTCCCATTCCCG
>WQTY01000160.1 GCA_009786045.1 Pseudomonadota bacterium
TCTGGTACACTGTCCCCTTCCACCCACAGGCAATGCGAAGCATTGCAGGGGGTGTGGGGGAGCAATGCTCCCCCACAAAAAAATAAAAACGGATAAGCAGCGATGGGGATAGCAGAGAATTTAGAACATCTTGAGTCGCGCATCAGGGCAGCCTGTGAACGCAGCGGGCGTTTGCGGGAGGACGTCGTTTTGGTTGGCGTAAGCAAGCTTCATACGGCGACAACCATCGTGTCGGCGTTAGAGACGACATCGCTTCGCGATTTTGGGGAGAACTATGTGCAGGAATATGTCGCCAAGCGTGCGCTGCTGCAGGAGCGTTCGGAAGCGATTGCCTGGCACTTCATTGGCCATTTGCAGCGCAACAAGGTGCGAGCGCTGGTATCCGCCGGGCCTTGCCTCATCCACACGATCGACAGCGTCGACCTGGCTTTGCACTTAGACAGGATTTGCGGTGAAATCTGCCCGGAAAAACCTCAACCCATCCTGGTGGAGATGAGGATTGGCGATGAGGAGAGCGCTAAAACGGGCATCTTGCCAGAGTCATTGCCAAGTCTTATTGAGGCATTGGCGCATTGCCGGCATTTAAACTGGCGCGGCCTGATGATCGTCCCCCCCATCGGCCATGCGCCAGAATCGTCACGCCCCTATTTCCGGCAGACGCGAGCGCTCCTTACGCACCTCAACGAGAATTACCATACTGGGCTCAATGTTCTCTCATACGGCATGAGCGATGATTTCGAGGTCGCTATCGAGGAAGGGGCGACCCACATCCGCATAGGCACAGCAATCTTTGGAGCGCGCGATGAACGACAGCATTCAAAATAAGACACATGAAGGCACAGTTGGGCGACATCGATTGGCACTTGCGCCAGGCGACCCCGCGGGCATCGGTTACGAGATTATGCTTTCGGCGCTTTGCCGGTCAGAACTGCTGGCCAAGGCACAATTCGGGGGCATCGTCTTTGTCATCTACGCACACCGTGCTTTGTTCGAAAAGGCACGCGATCGCTTTGCGCCAAGTCTGGCGCTATGGCCTGTCAACGATGCGTCCGAAGCGCTGGAGTGCGAGCGTTTGTACCTGATAGACTCTGGCCTCCCCGTTCCCAACTTTAAACCTGGTCAACTTTCGGCTGCCTGTGCTGCCAGCGCCCATCGCTCGCTCATGCAGGCAAGCGACGACGTCAAACGCGGCATCATTGACGGCATATGTACAGGCCCCATCCACAAGGCAGCCATGCGTCTTGCCCATATTTCGGCCATTGGTCACACCGAGATGCTGGCCAATGTCTTTGGCACGCCCCATGCCATGACGCTCTTTATCACACGAGCTCTGAGAATTTTTTTCTACTCACGGCATTTGTCGCTTCGCCAGGCACTTGATACACTCGACATCGAAGGGATCGTCGAATTTGGCATACGCATGCACGAACACATGCAAAGCCTTGGTTTTAAGTCGCCGCGCCTTGCCATGGCAGCGCTCAATCCCCATGCCGGTGACAGCGGCCAGTTTGGCGACGAAGAGACTCGAATCCTTATCCCTGCGGCAACCCGGCTGCGGACGCTTGGCATTAACATGGCCGAGCCGATTGCCGCGGACAGCGTCTTTGCACAAGCTGCCAGAGGACGTTTTGATGCCGTCTTGTCGCTGTACCATGACCAGGGCCATATCGCTGCCAAGACCTACGATTTCGAACGCACGATATCCATGACCCTTGGGCTGCCCTGTTTGCGGACATCGGTCGATCATGGTCCGGCGCTCGACATCGCCTGGCACGGCAAAGCTCAGTCACTTTCGATGGAAACAGCGATAGATGCCCTCATCGACTACTTCCTCCTCAAAAAATGCCCCTCGTCCGATATCCAGCCTTAATGCCGGATTCTGTTTTGGAAACGCACCGGCCCGTATGACGGGCCACCCTCCCTCCAAAGGATTTGCATGTCGGAGCTGCGCTATAATGTTGTCACCCAGGAATGGGTCATCATTGCACCTGAACGGGCAAAACGGCCGATGGCCTTTGCCTCGACACTCCCCATGGGGCGGCTGCCCGAACACGACCCAGAGTGTCCGTTTTGCCCGGGCAACGAGGCGATGGCTTCGGAGGAAACGTTTCGCATGGTCGACGCCAGAGGCGCGTGGCTAACCCGTGCCGTTAAGAACAAGTATCCGGCGCTGGATGAAGATGTTGACCCAATCGAATCGGGAGATTTTTTTCGCACGAGCATCCGCGGATTTGGCATCCACGAAGTCATCATCGATACACCCAGGCACGACAGCTGCATCACCATGTTGTCGATCCCGCAGCTGACGCGCGTGCTTCTGACCTATCGCCATCGCTATCTCGCACATGCAGACGACAAACGGGTCAAACATATCATTCTTTTTAAGAACAACGGCATGCTGGCAGGTTCGTCTCTGGTACATCCCCATTCTCAGCTCATCGCCAGCCCTATCATATCTCATCAAATCAGTGCGCGGCTGCATGGAATGCAACAGTATTTTGAAGAAACCGGACACTGCCTCATGTGCGACATGCTGCAGCGCGAGCTCGAAGAAAATCAGCGCATCATTTATCAAAATGACAAATTCGTGTCATTTTTGCCCTACGCGGCCCTGTCCAGCTATCACACATGGATCTTTCCCCGCCGGCACGATGCCCATTTTGGCGCCCTTTCCGACGACGACCTGGCCTCATTGGCCGAAATACTGTCTCTCATTCTTCAGGCACATGAAAAACTTCTCGGACGCCCGGACTTTAACTTTGTCGTGCGCTCCGCCCCAATGGGCTGCCCAAATCACCTCTATCACTGGTATGTTTCAATCATTCCGCGCATCAGCAAAACGGCCGGATTCGAGATCGGTTCAAACATCTTCATCAACACGTCGCTGCCCGAGCACAATGCCCTCGAACTGCGCCATGTCGTCGACATTCTCCGAGGTAAATAAAAAATGTCATACTCGGAACCTATGAAAACAAACTGGTCCCTGTCGAAGACCACAACACGAACGACATTGCCGAAGATTATAACGAAAACGATAAAATACGTTAGACTTTCTGGTCGCGCCCTATCCGAAGCCCAAAAGGCTTCGGATACGGGCTGCGGCGTCCGCTATTGGCGAGCCAATACGCGCCCGCTTTTTTTGGAGTGAGAACCGTCGGTATATGTATCAGGCGAACGCGCAACGCGCAGAAATTTCCCCAAGCGAACTGCCTGCTGCACCCAACAGCATGCGAGTTGGCGGCTACAGGTTTTTGCGCCAGCTTGGCAAGGCTGGGCAAGGCGAATCGTGGCTGGCGGAAGACGAAAAAAACCAACAGCTCGTCGCGATCAAAGTGTATGACCTGCGTCTCGCTTCGGATTGGAAGACAATCGAGTTGTGGAAACGCGAAATCGACGTTCTGAGGAATATATCGATCGAGGGCGTTCCGGAAGTGATCGAAGTGATAGAGGCAGAGTCCGTGCTTTATGCTGTACAGACTTATGTCAACGGATCGTCACTGAAAGCACGCCTGGAAGAAGACGAATGGAGCATGGACTTTGGTGAGATGCTCAATGTTATCACGCCATTGGCAGAAATACTAAGACAACTTCAAAATCGAGGCGTCCCGATCATTCATCGCGACATCAACCCCAACAACATCATCATCGATGAAAAACGCAAAGTATGGCTCACAGACTTTGGTGTCGTCGCAGCATTTTCGCAAAAGACAAACGCCTCGACGATGGCAGGCACAGCGGGTTATATGGCGCCCGAGCAGCTAATGGGAAAGGTGACACCTGCAGCAGATATGTATGCACTTGGCGCAACCATCCTCACCATGCTGACCGGTATCGAACCCCATCAGATCAAAACGCGCAAGCTGAAGCTTCAGTATGAGGATTTGCTGCCTGAAAGCGTCCCTCTCTGGTTCAGCGATATTCTTTCGGATTTGCTCGAACCCGATCCCGAAAACCGCATTCAAAACGCCGATGAACTGCTTCAGCTTCTTAGTGCACCTCATGATGTCAAACCAGATGACAGACAAATGGCGCAAGGGTCGGCGCTTAAGGAAGCAATCGTATCGTTGCGCGTGGAGAAGATGCACGAAATACGTACTGGCCGGAAGCCTGCCTTAATGGTGATACTTTTTCTGTTTCTCATTTCTTCATTGGCAGCGGCAGCTATGGGGATCTACAACTTTACTATGGATGGGTTCATAAGTATGAAGTTAAACTTCCCTGATATGCTGGCGCTGGATTGGATAACAGAGCGTGACATCACCAGACTAAGCTTCCCCAATATACCAGCACCGGTTTACTTTCTTCTCACTGCTGCGTGTATCGCATGGCTCGTCATTGGATGGCGGTTGACCAAGCATCTCATGTCTGCCAACTGGCAAAGCAAATAAATCGAAATGATCAACCAACCCAAGACAGCAGAAACGCACAAACAGCGTGGTTCACAAACGGCATCGCCGTCAATCGCCGAGGGCATAATCGTCGGTGATTATCGTTTTTTGCGTTGTATCGGGCATGGATCACAAGCAGAAATGTGGGAAGCCGTACACTGCGATGACGATTCGCTGCGCGTTGCCATCAAGGTTTTTGATCTGAACAACGTCAAAAACTGGAACGGCTTTGATTTACTGTTTAATGAAGCTGCAACCTTGCGCGAGTTATCTATCGACGGTGTGCCCAGGTATCATGATTTCATTTCGCTGCCACCGATGTTCTTTCTCGTGCAATGTTACATTGATGCGCCATCTCTGCAAGCGAGGCTAGATAACGGGTTTCGTCCTCTTCCCGATGCCATTTGCGACATCCTCAGGCAGTTGGCAACAATCCTCGTCGAACTTCACGAACGGGACGTTCCCATCATCCACCGTGATATCAAACCCGGAAATATCCTCATCAATGATGATAATCGCGTTTGGCTCATAGATTTTGGCATCGTGGCAGATGATTTGCAGGAATCGTCTGGTTCGACGATGGCCGGAACGGTGGGCTATATGGCACCGGAACAGTTGGTTGGCGAAGTATCGCCTGCGGCAGACATGTATAGCCTTGGCGCAACCATGGCGTATCTGTTCTCCGGCGTTGCACCCGGTAAAATGGAGACAAAAGGCCTGATGATCGATCTGGATAAATATCTGTCCGATTCGACGCCATCGTGGTTCAGGCAGATCATCGCCGATCTTCTTAATCCCTATCCCGAAAAGCGCCTGTCAAGCGCAAGACAGCTGCTCAGACGCCTGGAGAACGATCGGAAATTAACGCAAGAAGAACTCGAAGCCACTTACGGTGTCAGCACCAATGCTAAATCTGAGCGTGAAAAGCGCAGAACAACAGTCAGTGTCGAAAGACGTACGCAGGATAATATATTTGATCGTATAGAAACTCTGAAGGAACGCAAAGCGCGGGTGGAAAGGCTTAAGGGAATGATAAGCGGGTTTGGGACTCTCATCCTCATCGTGTTATTTTTCCTTTTTCTGTATTACACCCGTGGAAAGTGATGCTTCCTGCTACACCTCACCCGAAGCAATGCGTAGCATTGCAGGGGGTTCAGGGGAGCTGGTTTCCCGAATAGGGCGAACTGTGTTCGCCCGTGCGACGCAGTCGCACTAGCGGGGCGTTGCGGGGCCGGCGATTGAGGCCCCGCTCTTGGGGGTAGCCGCG
>WQTY01000161.1 GCA_009786045.1 Pseudomonadota bacterium
GCGAGACGCCGGGCGAGGAGGGGAGCCATTTTCGGTTCTACCCTTGGGTTAAGCCAGATGTTTTCTTCCATCGCTTCGCGGATATGTTCTTCTGGCCAGACATTATGACGCTCAAGGCTGGAGAGCACTTTATTGCGTGCGATTTCGGCGCGTTTGGGATGACGATCCGGCCGAAGTCTGCTGGGTGCCTGTGGGAGCACTGCCATGAGCGCGGCTTCCGCATGCGTGAACTGGCTGGGAGATTTTCCGAGATAGGCCCAGCTTGCTGCGGCGACACCTTCGAGTGTTCCGCCAAATGGTGCGTCATTGATATACAGTTCAAGTATTTCGTCTTTGGTAAAATACCATTCGAGCTGCAATGTTCGCCACACTTGCCGCAATTTTCCGGGTATTGTGCGCGGATGTGGATCGATGAGCCTGGCGACCTGCATGGTAATGGTACTGCCACCCGAGATAATTCGTCCGTTTGTGATATTTTGTGTCAACGCACGCAGCATGGCAGCGGGGTTTATTCCGGGGTGATGATAAAACCAGCGGTCTTCGTACGTGAGAAGCGCATCAATATACAACGGTGAAACTTCGTCTTTTTTGATGTGAAATCGCCAGACGCCGTTTTCGTCTGCAAATCGCCACATGGGCGTGCCATCTTCGGCGAGGACAACGCGTGCGATACTCCTTTGCTTCATGGGCAGGGGAAAGAGCGCATTCAAAACGATTGGCAAAACGACGCATACGATGACAAAGGCTGCGCCAAGCCAGGTGAGAATTTTCCGTTTTCGCTTCTTTACTTTTGGAGTCATGGGACGAAGACAGCCTTAGAGCATTTTCAGTTTTTTACGTGGGGGAACTCGTTCCCCCACACTCCCTGCAATGCTGCGCATTGCTTGTGGGTGAAGGGCGAAATGCTATTGTTTTTGGCAACACACCTCGCCAATGCGAGCAGGAAAAACGCTGTCTATTTTGATTTGACGATGAGGGTTTTGGGTGTCGTACCGACAGCCTTCCATTCGGGTCTGTACATCGAATGGACAGTTGGAGGCGGCACAACGTACTGTCCTGGGGTAACGGCGCGCACCAGATAAAGGATATGGGTGTATCCGTCATCGTCATTGTCGTCGTCATCATCGTCGTATCTGTTTCTGTTGTTATCATTGATATCGATGGCAGCAACAAAGCGGTCGCCGCGGAATTCCTGGTGCAGAATGGTTGTGTTTTGCATTTTTCGCAGATGAGACTGTGCGGCTTCACCTATGGTATCGAGGTTAATGGAAGCGTTTGACAGGTTTTGGTTTTCGAGTTCAAAGCCTGCAGGCAGGAAATCCACGATGAGCGCATCGGGAACACGGCGATTTGCCTTGAGTGTGATGTGGACGAGAACCATGTCGCCACTCTTCAGGCTGGTCAAATCCGCCTCCGTTGGTGCATCAATGCGCAGGAAGCGCCGGGAGATTTGAATGACGTTTGATGACGGTTCGGGGGCAGTATTCGGATAGGCGGCCAGGCTGTACTCTGCATAAAGTGTTTCGGTGCTGTTGTTTGTAAATGTCATGGGAACGACATTGGCGTCTGAGAGTCGTATGCTTGGATTCCTGCCATTGATTGTTCGTTTTTCGTTTCCGATGGTGACGTCAGCTGTCCAGTCTGACTCGCCTTTTTGGAGCAGAAAACGACCGGCGAGTACGGCGGCATTCCTTTCCTGAGTCGATAAATAAGTCTTGTCCATGATTTCGTCGGAGAGTCTGAAGAGAAGACGGTTCTGGTCAGTTTCGTTGAGGCTGTGCTCTGCAAGGAGCGCAAATGACATCGCATCGTTTCGGATCTTGCTGCCATAATCGCCGTACCATCTGTAGGTGGCGTTTTCTTTGAAAGCAACACCCTGCGCAATGAGTTCCTGGCCCTTCGTATCATCTCCCATGAGTTTAAGCGCAATACCCAACTGGATCAATGGCAGGCCATTCTGGGCAACCGGATTCTCTTTATGACCATTATAGATGGCACGCAGAGCACCCAGAGGCGCCTGTTGACTTCTTGCCAGAACATAGGCGGCGTACGCTTGTACTGCAAAGCGCGTGTGGTTTGTGTTTTCGGAATAGTCCCAGGAGCCAATGCTTTTGGCGTTGTTCAGGTAGAAAACGAGGCGTTCTGTTGCTTTTTTCAGTGCGGTTTCCGATATGCTGAATCCCAGCTCGCGAGCGCGCAGGAGGAAGTCTGTGGCATACACTGTGAGCCAGAAACTTTCATCACTGTCACGGCTCCACATGCCGAAGCTTCCATTATGGCGCTGCATGGTGAGGATACGGCCAATGGCGATATCGATTTTTTCACGGCGCTTTGCATCTGCATCGCCTTTAATGCCGAGAGATGTGAGAATGTTTTCGTTAAGGTAGAGGAAGGGATAAATGCCGCTGGTTGTCTGTTCCAGACAGCCGTATGGATAAGCGACCAATTCCTGAATATGCCTCCCGAGATTCAGGGGCATCTTATCGGAAACCTTGGCGAGCACCTCTCGTCCTTCCACAAAAAACGCGGAGAGGTGGTCGGGAAACAGCGGGATTAACCATGAAGCAAAGGCGGGAGCGGGAGGTGCAGAGTTTGGAGGGGCTATCCATGATTCTCCCGGGCGCAGAGAGGTACGGAACTGTTGAATCTCGATTGGATAAGCCGGGCGAATACCGATTTGCCAATGTCTTTCGAAATCAAATTTCCCTTCGGGAAGCTTAAGGCCTGTGACAGAAGCTCTGATGATTCCCGCAGTGAGTCCGCCCGATGCCAATCCCCTGAAAATAAGCGTCTTTCGCTCGCCATTTTTGATGGCGATAGCATCATGGGAAGGATCGTCTTTGATGGTGAGCGGACCTTCCGTGTTCAAGTTTAGTGAAACCACCTGATCCTGGCCGGAAAGGTTGGTCAGATCGAGGGCGAACTGTGCTTCATCGCCGCCTGCCAGGAAGCGAGGCATTGAGATTTCTGCGACGAGTGGTGCGGCTACCGTAACTTTTTCCTCAGCCATACCGAATTGGTTTTCGTTCCAGGCTTGCGCCATGAGGCGCAGAGAACCGTTAAAATCGGGAATATCAAGCTTTACTTCGGCCATGCCTCTGGCATCGAATTCCAAAACATCGCTTTGCAATGCCACGATGAGGACGGAAGAATCGGGTCTTTTGCCGGTTGGCAGCATATCGTCATCGTAGCCATCATCGCCGCCAAAGGCGAGTCTTGCGCGATTGCCTTTGGCTGCTTCAATGATGCTGCCGTAAATGTCTAACTGATCGACACCGTAAGCTTTGCGCGTGAAGAAATACCTGAAGGGATCCGGGGTTTCAAACTTTGTGATATTGTGGATTCCCTCATCGACTGCGGAAATAATGACGCGTGCGTCTTTTGGAAGTTTTCCGGCAAAGTCTTTTGCCTGAATCTTGATGGTAAGAGGTTCATTGGGACGCATTTTTTGAGGGGCGAGGATAGCGAGATCGAGTTTTCTCTCGGAGCGTTCGAGTGGCAGGTGCAGAAGGCCTACAGCACGTTTTGGCGTTCTGAATGCTTTTTTGTCTCCTGGCCTGACAATGAGTGCATTGATGTACAAATCGTGACGGGCCCATTCTTTGGGGATGGGGATATCATAGGTTTTACCCTCTGCAGGCACCGTGATGGATTGCCAGAAAAGAGGGCCGTCGCTTGATTCGACCATGAGGTAACCGCTTCCTTCCGATGGCGGTTTAAGTGTTATTTGGGCAACATCTCCGGCGGTATATGAGGGTTTATCGAGCTCAATTTTTACCTGATCCGGACGCACGGAGCCGGCCTTTGTATTATTTTGCCAACTGTATCCCGCCCATACACGTATGTCAGACATCAATCCGGTATCCGGATCGGTTACCTCGACCCTGTAGGGGCCCCACTCAAGCGGGAAGGAAACGACGCCAACGCTGTCTTTCTTGATGCTGACAGTTTCTTCAGAGAGTATAAGTTCCTTTTCATGGTATCTATGATTCCAGCCATCACTGTCAGAGTAGACCCAGTAATAATCTCTTCGTTCCCTGACCAGCCTGACCATTAAGCCATCGGACGCCAGTTTTTGGCCATCCATGTTGGCAAGTACGATTTCGAAGGCAGCAGTGCTGTTGGCATCAATATGGGATTCATCATTATTTTTGGTATCCGACGAACTGAAAACGCCGCGAATGCCTGGCATCGTTCGGCCTGGCCAGAGAATCTTTGTCACACTCCTGTTGACGGAGCGCCCGCCAGACTCCTGAAGGCTGCCTATAAAATTGAGTTTTATGGGTGACTGAATATGCCAGTCTTCGTTGTCGTCAAACTCGACGGTCGTTTCGCCATCGTCATCCAAATAACCATCTTCAAGCAAAAAGTTGCGCTTGGGCAGAGAGTCTTTTGATGAACCGAACAGGTACCCGGGAAGAGAAGGCAGGGGCTGCCGGATCAGCGATACATGGACATAGGATGAAAAACCATTGCCGCTGGCCGGTGCACCGTATAAGTAGCGCCCGGCAATTTTGAAAGAAACTGCTTCGTTGACGAGAAGATGCCTGTCGTCTGTTTTGATCTCCAGCGCCATGCGTTCGGGAAGAAAATCTTCGACAAGAAATTCGTAAGACTGCTTATTCCCAACGCCCAAATCGAAGTGCAGCGTCCATTTCCCCGTTGGGGCACCTTCTGAAAGGCGCAGATGATATTGATAGAGGCCGTTTTTGTCTGCATTCCATGTGAATTCCGTTGCGATTTTGCCATCGGCTTGCTGAACAGTCACGACCACGGGCTGTGGATTGGCAGGATTCCCGTCTATGTCCCGCAACAGTGCATTGACTGGGACGACTTCGCCAGGTCTGTAAAGATCGCGCGGACTAAAAGCAAAGAACTGCAGGGCCGAAGACTTTGTGCCACCCACGTTGAATTCGGAGAGATCCAGGGCCGAAGAATTAAGTCTGACAAGCGTGGTGTCGTCTCCTCTCACAGCAATGAGACCTTTGGCTATTGCCGCATATTGAAGCGGCGCATAGCCGCTGGCATCGGTCTTTGCTGTTTCAAGGTGCTTTCCTGCCTCGTCAAGGAGTGTGATATTAACCCCTGAAAGTGCTTTCCCGGTTTCCAGGCTCTGACAAAAAACACTCAAAGATTCATTGTAGCGATGAACAGAGACGCCAATGTCACTCATGGTGAAGAAAGCCGCCGGCATTTCATAACGATACTCGCCTGCCTGGCGCATCACCGCATAGTATGCACCTGGTGAGCGGAGTTCTTTAATCGAGAAAATGGGAAGATACTGAGTTTCGCGCGTATGTGGTCTGGGTTTTAGTTCAAAGCGTCCAGTGTAGACGAGATCTGCTTTGTTGGTGAGATCGTTCCTCGCATCGTACAAGTCAATTGATGTCATCGAACGGGTCCAGTATCGATAAAAATCCGCGATGGATTCCGTGCGAATCTTAAAAAAATCGATGTCTACTTTGTCAACATCCACCGTGACGACTGGAAGCCCATCCGACAGACGAATTGGGAGCAAAACCCCTGTACTGGCAAAACCGACGATCGGTTTGACATCCGCCGTCTCAACCGTCTCATGGTATGCTGCCAGAAGCTTCCCGCCGTTTTCTGCAGTAAGCGCCGTTGTGATGGTAATCTTCAGCTG
>WQTY01000162.1 GCA_009786045.1 Pseudomonadota bacterium
CGGCCCGCAACGCCCGCTTTCGGTTTTTTGTGGGGGAGCCAGCTCCCCCACACCCCCTGCGATACTTCGTATCGCTTGTGGATAAATGGTGAAATCATTCGTTCTTTGGCTAAAATACTCGTCTCTTGGGAAAATTTATCGCTTGCGAAGAGGATAGGGTTTTAGAATTCGGCGGCCTCGCACCCCCTGTCCGGGCGTAACGCACTACGCCCTACAACGCATTACTTGGGTAGAATGCGAAGACAGGCGTTCGTTCTCCTCCCCCGCATAAAAGCCGAGCGTATCGCAGATAGCGAGGCGGGCGAGCCGTATGGCGCAAGCCATAGGCCGCCCTAAATCAAAAGATCAAAAATTCGCGTCCTTTGGTTCCCGGGGGTAGGTTGCCGGGGGTGGGCCTGGTGCCCAACGCACCATCAGGAGGATGCTAACGATGCGATATACACGTCTTTTTGGGGCACTTGGGCTGGCAGTGGCCTTTGGCCAGGCGGCGCCGGCCTGGGGCGAAGAGTGGCTGGCCTATGCAGGCTCGCACAATGGTGCCGAGTCGGCGGCGGATGCGGATATTCTCGCCGCCATGAGGGCGCTTGAGGAGGTGGGCGCCATTCTTGGCGATCCTAAAACGTTGACCACCAACGACATTGACAGCCTGCTTGAGGCGGCGGCTGCACCTGCGAAAAGCACACCACCAGCGGCGAAGGCTCAGGCGCCGGCAGCTGCAGGCCCTGCACAGGCGCCCCCGGCAGCAAGCGCAGGAAGACCGCCGGTGACGCCTGCGCAGACTCCGACGGCAGCGCTTTCACAATCGGACACAAAAGTTGTACAAAAACCAGCCACTGCAGAAACACAAAAACCAACTGCAGAAGTTGCTTCTGCTTCTCAATCCAACACAAAACCTGTCGTTTCTGCAACCACTGCAGAATCTGCAAAACCCACTGCAGAAACACCTTCAGGCGCAAGTCTGGCAAAGACAACGTCCAATAAACAGACCGGAACCGCTGCGCCCGACCCATCGTCTGCACCCCAGACGCTTGCCATGGCATACATTTCGGCAATTTATCAACACAATGGCGTTGACCTGAAAAAAGCCTCGCCCAAGCGCATGATGCCTTCCATTGGCGAGCTCTATCAGTATGCTTTCAGCCAAAAGCTCGTTTATCAGAATACGCGCCCTGCCATTGGTGATCTGGCATTTTTCCACAATACGACTGACAGAAACCGCGATGGCCTCTGGAACGACTGGCACACGCTGGTGGGCATTGTAGAAGCCATCGACGCGGACGAAACCATTTCAGTTCTGGTTTACGAGGGCAACGAAATTCGCCGGATTCATCTCAATCTGAAGTTTCCTGAGCTCCACAAGGGGCGAAAGGGACAGATCCTCAACACCCAGATACGGGCAAACGAAGGTTCGTACAAGGGCATCGCGTCAAAGCTCTTTGGCGGGTTTGCCAATCTGCTCGGCGATGCGACATCTGTGACGGTCATCGACAATTGGAAACCCGGCATGGAAATACAAAAAGGGAAATAGCGCATTTTCTTTTCGTGGGGGAACCCGTTCCCCCACACCCCCTGCGATACTGCGTATCGCTTGTGGGTGAAGTGGCAAAGTGTTATTGTATATGGCGACATTCCTCGCCCTGCAAGCAAAAGAATCGCTGTCTGACTGTGTAACGATTTAACCTGAAAACGCCATAAAGGTTTTATTTAACATACATGCAGAGAATTTTATGAAACAGGCAATGCCTGTAGGAGCGTAGCATGTTACGCCCGTTAGGGAGTTCGGGGGAGCAAGCTCACGGCCGTCGAGTTCTAAAAATCACCCGTCATCTCAAGCGAGAAACTGTTCCTTAGCCAAAAACGAATCATTTCGCCCTCCCACCCACAAGCAATGCGCAGCATTGCAGGGGGTTCGGGGGAGCAAGCTCCCCCGAAAAAAAAGAAAAAATCACCCGCCAAGTTGGGCGATTTCTTTGAGCAGAGGCTGGTAGTGGGTAATGTCGTAGGCGATGCTCAGGGCCATTTTGGCGATTTGGGGATGTTGTTTTCGTGTGCTTTGCGCGATTGAGAGCGCCAGGTGATAAACGGTTTCGCTAGGGCCAAGGACGATGTCTGTGCCCTGGACGAGCGCTTTGACGTCGTCGGTTTTTGGCCTGGTCAGGTTGACGCCTTTGATCTTTGCCAGGGCGTTGAGCTGGGCGCGGGCCAGGGGGGATTCTTCGTAGTCGAGGCTGACGTAGACCATGGCAACGGCGAGTGACATTTTGGCCTCGAAATTGGCGAGGAATGCCTGGTTTCGGTAGTAGCGCGCGAGCATATGGCGGGTGAAGATGAGGGGGTGTGCTCTGACCATGAGGGCGCGGAGGCCGTCGAAGTCCTGTTCGAGTTTGGCGATTTCGCCGAGTTCAAACATGGCGCGCACGTCAATGGGGTTAAGGGTAAGGCAGTGGTTGAAGGCGGTGCGCGCATCCTCCAGGCGGCGCAATTCGAGCAAAATGGTACCATACTGATAAAAAATGACCTGCGAGAGGTTCGAAACCCGGACGATGGGGCGCGGATCTTTGTCCTGGGCGCGAAAGAGCATTTCCTCAAAGGGGTGGCTGAAGGCCAGGCGCCGCTGCTTGGGATCATCTTTTGGCGTCAGATCACCGGTGATTTCGGCAAAGAGGCTGGCGGCCGCTTCGAAGTTGCGTTCCTTCGCCAGCATTTGTGCCTGGGTGAGCTTGTTATGAAAGTCGGTGATGGCCTGGGAGAGTTTTTCTGTGAGTGCCTGGACATCGGCGTCCGGGTACTCTGCGGCGGCAAAATGCGCGATGGCGCTGAGAGCGGCCATATCTTCGGGCGAATCTGAGAGCGTCGCACAGAAATCTCTGAGAATTTGCAGATTATGTTCTTTGTCGTCGGTAAACCTGGCCTTCAGGCCATCCAGGGTTTGCTTCAGTTCTTCCGGGGTCATGGTGCCTCAGCGTTGTAGCGATATAGGGATAAGACGTAGAGACAAGGCATGCCTTGTCTCTACTTCGCAGGGGGTGTGGGGGAACAAGTTCCCCCACGTAAACAATAAAACTGAAAATGCTCTAACGGATATCCTTGCCTTCGACGACGATGGGAATCGTCTGCAGCCGCCATTCCGGCGGCGGCGGCCCAAAGCGCATGTTTCCTCCCTGCATGAACATTTTCATCGTCATCTCGATCATCCTGTCAAAGGCAGCATTTTGGCTCTTCTGAGTAAAGTCCCAACCCCAGATGGTGCCATTATCGCCAATTCTTATCCAAAGGCGCGCCGAAAGCTTTTGGAGCTGGGCCTTGGGAATGGTTGGCGGCGCATTCATCGTGTTATCGAGCCTTGCCTTGACCGACTGCAGATAGGGATCGCCTACGCCGGTCGTGGATCTGGAAAGCCTTGAGCCGTCTGGCGACCCACCCAAATCCGTCTTGCTGACGGGCCTTGCATCGTCAAAGTTGGTGGCGGCATTCAGAAGATCATCAATGCTTGGGGTTCGCCTTGCGGGCCTGTCATCCCTCCTGGGAGGTTCTGTCGTCGGTGTGGTCCTGATGACGTTTTGCTGGGTGGGTTCGGGCGTGTTGATGATGCGCGGAAGCGCCGTTTTTCGCGCATCTGAACCAAACCTCGGCGCCTCAACAATGCCGATATCCCGCAAAATGGGCACCTGGTTTTCGTCCGAGCAGGAGCAGCTTTCGCGCTGTGCCAGGAGCAGAGCATTCTTTGTCGGGTGTTCGAGAAGCAGCCTTGCACCCTCCAGCAACAGAGAACCGAGCCGGACGCCGCGCAAATCGGCGCCACAGACCATCTCTTCGGCCGAGATCCAGTCTTCAGCCTTGACCTCTACCTGGAACAGCCTTCCATCATCAATGTAGCGGCAAAAGACGACCTTCGGCTCGGAAACCTCCTGACCGATGGGCGGCGACACTGACCCGGAACTGAAAGCAAAGAGTGCAAACATCCCGCCATTGATAAGAACGGAGAAAGCGCTGCCTCCAATTCTTTGCCCAAACGACGGGGTATGTGGTTTTGCGTGATATGCCATGGCTAGTATTGCATCATTGCGAGGGCTGGTGCCTCTTTTTTGGCCGAAACAGCCCTGATGGGCCTGGCCGGGGCGCAGTGCGAAAGAATGAAATTATGAGGTGACATCAAGGGCAATTGCAAAGCTTGGATTCGTGACAATATCGACGCTCTCAAGGCCAAGCGCACGCAAAGCCTGAAGAACACCCGAAACAAACCCATAGGGAGCATCGGCATCGGCCTCAAGATAGAGGCCCTCTTTCAGCATGCGCTGGTTCTGGCCAAGCGTCCTGGCAATGATATCATAGCAGGCCGCCCACTGAGAAGGTTCTCTCGACCGCGAGCAGTCGACGATGGGATCCTGGCCAGCAACTGCCGACAAACCGCGCACGACAAAAACGCGCAGGTTCCTGTCGATCACCATGACAAGCTTGGATGTATCCGGATCGGCCAGAAAGGCATTATCCGGCGTCACAGGCAGATTGAGGCTGACCAAAGACTCGGTCCTGTCCTGAACACTCTCCTGCTTTCTGGAATCCACCCGATCCTGCTCCGCAATCGCCGTCGTCACCATAAAGGTGATAAGCAGCACAAGCAAAACATCGACAAGGGGCGCCACGTTGATGTGACTGATCCTTCCGCCAGCCATGCTCCCTCCTCCCCCCTGGCTCTACTTAAAGAAATGACGCTTGACGATATTGAGAAAATCGTTCGAAAAACTCTCCATGTCAGCCTGCAGGACTTTGATGCGCTGACTGAAAAAGTTATAGGCCATGACGCTCGGAACGGCCGCCACCAAACTGATGGCCGTCGTGATAAGTGCCTCAGCAATAGGCCCCGCCACCGTTTGAATGCCAAAATCGCCACTGCTCGCCGATATATTCACAAAGGCATGCATGATGCCCCACACCGTCCCAAAAAGACCAATAAACGGCGCCGTCGCACCCGTCGTCGCCAAAAATGACAGCTGCTTCTCAAGCTCCGTCGTCTCCGCAACACTCGCTCTGCGAAGCGCCCGCTCGACGTTCTCAATCCCCGACAGCTCCATCGATTCCGCCTCTTTGTCCTTCTCCTTCTCGCCCTTCTTCAGCTTGGTCAGCTCGACATACCCCGCACGAAACATCTGCGCAATAGGGCTGCTTCGCAAAGCATCCGCTTCCTTGTAAGTATTGTCGAGCCGCTTGGAACGCCAAAAGACTTCCTGAAACGCCTCCGACTGCCGCTTGGCCCTGCCCAAATACACAGCCTTAATGGCAATGAGATACCAGCTGATCAGACTCATCGCCACCAACACCACCAATACCACCAATATCGCACCCGTCGAGTTAGCAACAAGCGCAATAAAATCTAACGGTTCTCCCGCCGCCGAAGCCAATGCAACACGATACATTCGAACTCTCCACGATAATACACCAACCGCCCCTCGCCAGACCTGCTGCACCAGGAGCCAACGAAATCTACAAAAATCCACCACATTGGCAAGGAAGATCACACACATGCAGCATTTTCTTTTTCGCAGGGGGCGGCCGCCCAGGGCAACCGCAAAGTCAAAGTACATTGATATTGCTGCGTTATTTCGTTCGCTGGAGCGCCGGAGGTGCGACGACGTGAATAAC
>WQTY01000163.1 GCA_009786045.1 Pseudomonadota bacterium
GGGCGTGGCAGGTGCCGGGCTCATTGTGCGGCGTCAGGACAAGCTTAATGCCTTTATGGCTGTGACGATGCAGCGGCGCCTTTTGTCGCAGCCCAGCCGCATCCGCCGCTTTGTTCAGCTGCTGTTTTTTGTGCTGTGTGGGGTGGCATGCGTTTTTGCGCTGATGCGTCCGCAGATTGTGCGCCAGGAGGCGGTGCCGGTATCTCGCCATGCCGCCAATATTTATGTCCTGCTCGACGTCTCAAGGAGCATGCTGGCGACGGATGTGGTGCCCAGCCGTTTGGAACGGGCCAAGGCCGAGATTCGCGACATGCTGCCGTCGTTCACGACGCATCACGTGGGTTTGATTGCCTTTGCGGGGCGCGCGACGGTGCTTTCTCCCCTGACGATGGATCATGGTTTCTTTCGCCTTGTTCTTGATACAGCATCTCCTCAGAGTGTCACCCTGGGAGGGACAAACATGGGGGATGCCATTCGCAAGGCGACGCAGTTTTTGTCAGGCCATGAAGGGCCGAAAGTCATCCTGCTTGTCACCGATGGTGAGGATCACGATTCCTATCCCTTAGAAGCAGCGCAGGAAGCTCGTCAGGCCGGTGTGGTTATCGTGGCAGTGGGATTTGGCTCTGAGGCTGGAAGCCGCATTGAGGTGCTGGACAGGGCGACGGGCACGAAAAAGCGCGTGCTTGACGGCGCGGGCCGCGAAGTGGTTTCGAAGCTTGACGGTGAGCTGCTGCGCAAAATTGCGATGGCGACGAATGGCGTTTATGTGCCGGCGGCCACGGGTGTGCTGGATTTGGATGACATTATGAAGCGGCATATTTTGCCTCTGGTCGATGAGGCCAATGAAGTTAGGATGCGAGAAGTTAAGGTCGAGCTGTTTCAGTGGTTCATCGCCCTGGGCATGTTGTTTTTTCTTGGGTTCATCCTTCTGGAGAGCCGGTGGTGGCTTCGCCATGCGCAGGTTCATCATGAGGACAGGGAAGGGGGTGCAGCATGAAGCGCGTCATCATTTTTGCCGTCTGGCTGAGTTTTTTTGCGTTGATGCCTTTCGTGCTCCTGGCTCAGCCCCTGGCAGGTGAGGATATCCAGGGCCTGGAGGCTGAATCAGAAGAAAGCCTGTCTGTGGCTGAGTCTGGTGTGGCAGGAAGCAGCGTGTACGATGATCCGGCGATCACGCCGAGGGATATGTACAATTTTGCGCTGACGGCTTTGGAAAATGGCGATTTTGAGGTGGCCACTGAGGGGTTTGGCCGCGCGCGCAATCTCGCTGGTTTCGACAATGAGCTGCGTTTTTCTGCGGCCTATAATCTTGCGTTTGCATATGCCGCCAGGGCCGATGCGCAGGGTGATCCCAATGCTTTGGAGCTGGCGGATCTGCAGGCTGTGTTGGATGATCTTGGCATGAGTGCAGCCTGGTTTCGCGATGCTGCAGGCCAGCGTTCGGGGAATTTTGAGGCAAAGGCAAATCTTGAGATTGTGCTGAAGCGCATTGTGGCCGTGAATGATATTTTGCAGAGGAAGTACTATACGCTTGAGGTTCAGCTTGAAGAGGTCATGGGGGCGCAGCAGGCAATCCGTACACAGTCGCGAGCACTGTCTGAGCGTATTGTTCAGAGCCAGACCCAGCGAGATCCTGTACGTTTTCAGGAGGAATTCAGAAAACTCTCTGCAGAGCAGCGGGCAAATCTGACGGCAGCAAATCTTGTGGCAGAGAATGCGGCTTCGGCACTGGCAGCCATTGAAGCGACGCCTCAGGCGTCACGTACTCAGGAGGAGGCGCTTCGTGGCGTGCAGCTTCAGATGGTGACGCCCCTTTTGGAGCAGGCCAGACAAATGATGGCGCGTGCCAGAAGGCAGCTGCGCGACATGTCGATGGAGGATGCCAATCGGCTGACGAATCAGAGCTATTATCTCATCAAGCAGGCACGTGAGCAGCTTTATGATCCCCTCAGGATACTGCAGCATCTTATTCAGGATCAGGATGAAGTGGTGAGGCTGGTCACAGGGCGGTGGATGCTGACCGATCCGGCGTCGCTTGCATCGCTTGAAGCCAGTCATCCTGGACAAAACATTTCGCTTCCAGCCTGGCTTAATCAGACGTTGCTGACCGACAGCCAGGGCGATGTTCTCGTGCGTACGAGCCGCCTGGTGCAGCTGTTTGAAGCGGTAAGTGACGCGCCTGCACCCGAAACGGAGGATCCGCAGCAGGCCCGGCAGGCCGAAGCTCAGCGTGCGCAGATTCTGGAGGCGCTCCCACTCCTTCAGGCGGCAGTTAAGCAGATGCAGCTTGCCACTGCTGCTGTTCTTGAGGACGAGCTTTCCGACGGCAGGGATCATGCAGTTGAGGCACTTAAGCTTTTGGCACAGGCCGCAGAGCGTTTTGCCGATCTCAGGCACCTCATAGAGGTAGCTTATGCCACGCAGACACAGATCACTTCTGAGCTTGTGGCTGCGCTGGGTTTGGGCAGGTACGCTGATGATCAGGATGAGGCTTCGCAGAGGCCGGTTTTGTCGCCTGAGGAGGTCAGGGCCATGATTGCGCCGAACATTGAGCGCCTCACACGGATGGAAGGATTGATTCAACAGGAAAGGGCCAACATGGAAGCGCAGTCGGAAGAGAGTTCTGAGCAAATGGCACAGGTGTTTGAGCAGGCAGAGTTGCTGCGCAAAAGGGCGCTCATGGCCAACCAGCGTCTGGTGTCTTCTTTGAGGCTGTTTGACGAAGAGGATGATGAGGATCAGGCCGACTCGGTGGTACAGCATGTTGCGCAGAAGGTTTTTGAGGATGCCGGGGTGGCGGAAGAATCGATTGAAGCCCTCAGGATGCTCTTCTTTACGATTGTCGAACACGTGGCCGAGCTGTATCGTCAGCAGGCAAGAACGCTGGATGAAACGGCGGATTTGGTGGGTGAGTCAGCCGAGGAGCAGGTGCTCCGTCTTGCGCCCGTTATTGACAGGCAGCGCATGCACGAAGCCTTGTCCGAACAGCTCACCGGGGCACTCCACGAGCAGGCAAAAAAGATGGGGGAAAATGCGCAGGGCATGGATCCCAAGCAGCAGGCGGACATGGCGCAGCGATATTTACAGGCCGCAAGCGAGCTTCAGGGGGCAACAGGTGCCATGCGGCAGGCTTTGGCCGATTTGCAGGGAGACAACAGGCTTTTGCAGGAAGGGATGGTGTCTCAGGAGACGGCCCTTGAGCACATCCAGGCCGCACTTGAGCTTTTGCAGCCTCCACCGCCTGATTCTTCGCAAGATCAGGATCAGTCTCAGCAGCAGCAAAAAATGTCGAAAGAACAGGCAGAGAAGCGAAGCCAGCAGATTCGAAGCCGTGAGCAGGAGCGCCGAAGGTCTCGTCAGCAGCGAGAGGCTTCCGGTATGCCGACGGTTGAGAGAGATTGGTAGATGAAGTCGAACCGGAGCCGCATGTGCCGGGGGCGTTGCGGCCATCCATACCCGAGCGAGAAATATGGTCATGCGTTTTTCAGTAGATATCATCAGAGCGAGCAGAAGCCTGGTCATGCAGTGCATATGGTTGGGTTTGGTGGCTTTTGGCATGGCGTTGTTTTTGCCAGGCCTGGCTTCTGCACAGTCTATTCGGCTCCAGACACAGGCATCAGAAATCTATGTGGGCATGCCCTTTCAGCTGTCGCTTGTATTAACGGACTTTGACGAAACGCCTCAGCCTGTCATAGAGCCGTTTGAGATTGATCATGCCACGGTTGAGCTTCTGGGCGTGTCGCCTCAGGTTTCGTCCATGACGACCATCATCAATGGCCGCCGGACTTCGCGCCGGGAGGTGACATTTATCTATACCTATCGCGTCGTTGTGCAGAAGGAGGGGAGCTTTGCCATTCCGCCTGTTCGTGCGACGCAGGGTGCCAAAGAGGCTGTCACGGCCCAGCGCGTGACCTTCACGGCATCCGATGTCAGGACGACGCCGGATATGAGGCTCGAACTCAGCCTCCCGGAACGTCCGCTTTGGGTGGGGGAAAGCTTTGATGTCACCCTGGACTGGTTTCTAAGGCGGGAAGTTTCCGGGCAGGTGTTTTCGCTGCCGATACTTGAGATGGAAGAATATTTCGAGATCGAAGAGCCCCGGACAAGCGGCCGCGAACGTACGATAGCCTTTACGGCCGGCAGCCGGTCGCTGAACTATCCCTATACGCGGGATACGGTGTTGCGCAATGGCATTGAGTATACGCGGTTTCGCGTGCGGCTTGGCATGAACGCCATCAGGAGCGGCGCCATCGTGCTGCCTCCTGCCAGGGTTCTTGCCGAATTGGAGTCGGGCAGGCAGCGAGATGGTTTTGGGTTTGAACGTGCCAGCTATCAGCTTTATAAGGCAGAGGACGTTGTTCGTACGCTTCAGGTTCGGGATCTCCCACAGGCGCAGCGTCCCGGTTCATTTTCAAATGCCCTGGGGGCAGATTTTCAGATCCGGGTTTCGGTCGATCGAACGATCGTCAAGGTGGGTGATCCGATTGTGCTGACGATCGACATTTCGTCACCGCGTTCCCTGGATGGACTCATTTTGCCGTCGCTTTTTGCCTCCGGGCTGAGTGATCAGCTGTTTACGGTGTCCGGGGAATCGCCGATAGGGGAATCCATACAGGGGGCTGGCGGCCGCCAAATCAAGCGCTTCCAGGTGCCTGTCAGGATTAAGTCCGAGCGCGTGCAGGAAATTCCTCCCATTGCTTTTTCGTATTTTGACCCCCAGCGTGAGCAGTATGCGACGGTGCGCAGTGAACCTGTGGCATTGAGTGTGGCGCACGTAGAGAAAATTGGTGCTCACGATGTCGTGGGTGTGGCGCCTGCGCCGGCTCCGGCGGCATCGGTTCAGGCAGAGGCGGATTTCGTGCTTGGTCATCTTGATCTTGGGCTGGCAACTCGCCCTGAGAGCTTCAGGGGGAGTGTCTCTGCTCGTGCGCTGAATGGATTGATTTTGGGATGTTATTTGGTGCCGGGGGTTGCCTGGATACTTTTGGCCGGCCTGCGCCGCCGCCGCCTTCGTGTGCTCAGGGACAAGCCGCAGCGCGAGGTGGTGCTGGCCCTGCGTGCAGCCATGGAAGCGGCAGCAACACAGGATGCGCGTCAGGCATCGGCGGGAATTTCCAATGCCATGGGACGCTTTCTGGCAGAAACGCAGACTTCGCGCGAGCCGTTTCATGAGATCCTGGAGGCGGTGGATGCTCAGGGCTACCGGCCTGAGGTGCAGGGCAAGCCCTTGCCCGCTGATTTGCTTGAACAGCTCCGGGAGGCGGTCAGGCGCCATGTCAATCCAAGGTTTGCCAGGCTCGTTTCCACGATCTTTCTCCTGCTGCTGTGCTTCTGGCCGTTGCCTGAAGCTCTGGCCCAATCACGGCCTGCGCCCGAATCCGAGACGATGGCACGCTGGCAGCAGGCGCAGTCTGCCTACCATGAGGCGATGCAGACGGAGGATCGCAAGAGCCGGCTTGCCAGGTTTGGCTATGCGGCATCGTTGTACCGCGAGCTTTCGGCGCAGTATCCCGACAGGGTCGAATTGCATCTTGATTGGGGAAATGCAGCTTTGAACGCAGCAGATATGGGATCCGCGAGCCTTGCCTATCGGCGGGCCCTGTGGTTGTCACCGAACCAGCCCCAGGCCAG
>WQTY01000164.1 GCA_009786045.1 Pseudomonadota bacterium
TATCTCCGATATGGCAGGTGTGCCGTGCGCATCAAGAACCTGGATGACGTGGGCGGACGCCGAAGCGCGAAGGAGTGTCTCCCAGGTGGGGCGGTTTTTGACGATGGCCTCGCGCTGTTTGGCGCCGGTGGGGTTGTGCAGGGCACCCTCGACGAGATAGGCGTAGGTTCCCGAGACCATTCGAAACCAGTCCTGATCCGTGCCGTCGACAGAGTAGATGTTTTTAACCACTTCGTAAGGTTTACCATTGGCCTGGGTGCCGGCTGCCTCTGCCATGCGTTCCCCGAGCTGCCAGGCATAGTCTTCGTTTCTCGGCGGGTTTTTAAGCGCATCGATCGAGTAGGGCACGAGGATTTTGGTCGACACGGTGTGATTGCTGATCGAGGTCGCAAACTGTGCTTCATGAAAGGCGTTCATCATGGTCTGCGTTTCGGGTTCACTCCCTGCATAGGGGCCGCGATACCAGTAGTGGCGCGGACGCGACGAAGAGGCCAACTCACCAGTGGCCCCAAACATCAGCGGGTAGTTGCGATTGATATCGACACCCGCCCCCACGGCGATGCCGTTGGGCTGATAGCGATAGTAGGCCCCGTGGCGATGTGCCAAACCAAGCTTTGGCGGAAATTCGACATCGGCACTGATCCGGGCCTGATCCACAAAAACGTTTCGGGCGTTCTTTCTGCCCATGTGTGTCGACGCATGGAAATACATATCGAGCCCGTCGGGATTGACGATGGGCACCGCCCACACTTCGATTTTTCCAAGCAGGGCGTCATAGGTGGGATTTTTGTCAGGATTTTCGCAGAGGTGCTCGATGGCATCGAAGACGAAGTCTGTTGAGAGGAGCTCAATGCCGTGATGAGCGCCGTTGAGCAGCACGCGCGGACGGAGCATCTTGGGCGAAGCGTTCGTCAACACCAGCGCGCGGATGGGGTGCCCAAGCGTCGAGTAGCCGAGGATTTCGAGCCGTACATGGCGGATACGCTTCTTGCAGATGGGCACATAGGCCTCAAGATAGGCGTCGATCATGTCGACATCTTTGGCACTGCGATTGGGATCGATGGGTGCGTCCGGTTTGCAGTGCATGGGCGTCTTGCAGGCCATGTCGGCCAGAACCTGGCGATAGGCGCTGTCTTCGAAGGCATAGCGAGGCTCGGTAAGGCGAAGATCTGAGGGGAGACGGCCCTCAGCGTTGATCATGCTGAGGACAGCTTCGGGGGAGCATCGGTAAATGCGGTGCTTGGGTATGATCGAGGTGGTCACGGTTTTGCATTTTGCCAAAGACGGATGGGCTTTGGCAGCATCCATGCCCCCCACAACGTAGTGTACGGGATGCTGCCGGACTCTGGCCTGCAGAGACGTGTACTGCGGAATCGGCAAACTTTCCCTGGCAGGCCCGAAGCTGAGCGTCTGCAAAGCAGTCTTGTCATCCTGCTTTCTGTGGGCACGATAGCCAACAGCGTGGCCCCGATGCGCGCTATCGACGGCAGAAAGCGTCGCAAGGGTTGTCCCTTTCCTTGGCTCAATGATAGCCACCTGCATTTCTGGGCCGCGCAGAGTGACGCGAACCTCAATGAGGTTGGGCAGTTTTTTGATACTCTGACGCGACGTCATGGGCGCGGCAAACCCCTCATCCCAACGGTGCAATTGCACGGACTGGCGCGAGAAGGTGACGCTGTAGCCATCGACAGCAGCGAGATTTTCTGGGAAGGCAGCGCGAAAGAGAAGCGAACTGTCAGGACGAGACCCCATGTGAAAAATGGCCCGTATCACCCCATCGCCTTTGCCGTCCAAAGTCGAAACCCAAAACGCATTGCTCTCAGTGCCATCGCCTGCCGACCGCAGACCCAAATCGTTTCGCGCCCAGGTGCCATCGACACGGACACCTTCCCAGCGCGTCTCTTCGAGCAAAGAGGCGGCCTTTTCCTGCGCCAGACCCGGTGTTGCCAGAGCAAACCACCCTAACCCCAAAACCAATGCGCCCAGGGAGAGTTTGTGCCGATTTGATCTCATACTTGACTTGCCCCTGTTTAGAACGTTCCAGCTTAGAGCGTTTCCAGTTTAAGCTGCTACGATTTGCTTTCTGCCTCAAAACAGCAAAACATGAGCAGGTTACTTATTTCTTGTTGGCAATGCAGGGTATGCGGCGACAAGCAATACACACTGCCACTTCATCCACAAGCAATGCGCAGCATTGCAGGGGGTGTGGGGGAACGAGTTCCCCCGCGTAAAGAAAAACTACTCCGCCAGACTCCACTCGCTGACCCGGCTCCAGTCGCCCTGACTGGCACGAAGCGCCTCAATGAGCGTCAACATCTGCGACCGCGTCATGTGAGGAGAAATCATGTATTCGTAGGCAAAGCGCGCATCTTCCATAGCAATGTCAATGCGGGGCAAAAGGGTTGGACCATGAACGATATAGGTTGGCAGCAGGTTGTGATTGAACGGTGTGTGGCTCGTACCATCCATGAGAAAAGTATCCACGGTAGGCGAGGCGTTGGCATAGAGATTGACAAAAGAAAACGTCTTGGGTTCGACGCCGCCGTTTTGACGCACCGGGCGAGGCCCGCCACCAAGCACACCCACATGCAGGTAAGTTACCCCATCGAGCACTGCCGGAAAATAGGCGTGATGATGTCCGCTGATGACAAGCTGAACACCGTGTTTGGCAAACAGCGGATGAAGGCGCGCATCTCGCACGACTTCGGGCTTGACAGCCGTGACAGGAAAGAGCGGCACGTGACCGAATACGATTGGTCCATACGGCGTGGGATTGTTCGCCAACTGGCGCTCCAGCCAGGAAAACTGCTCCTGACTCAGCGCATCAAGCGTCGAAGCATCCAACGCAACGAAGAACAGGCCGTTCTGAAGAAAAGAATAATACAAAGGGTAGGCACTGTCGTCGACGTAGTCCAGAGCAGGCTTTCGCTGCAGCCATTCGTCGATATAAATCTCGCGTTCGTTGGCGAACGGCGTATAGCCAGAGCCGTCGTGATTGCCAACGGTCTGTGCCATGGGTATCCCTGCTTCGACGAGCCGGTCTGTCACAATGCTGTGGAAGGCCTTCCACATGTCGCGATACCGAAGTTTGGCCCTCTGACCAGCGACCATGTCGCCCGCATTGATGACAATATCGGGACGTTCAGCAACGATGATATCAATGGCACGCACGACTTCCGGGGCGTACTCTGTCGACCCATAGCGGCTGTTCATATCGGCGATCACCGCCAGGCGAAGCAACCGCTGCGCATCGGGTGGTGGAAGGGTTGGCTTTTCGATCGGCGGCTCATCGGAGACGGCCTCCGGGTAATCCACGATAATCTGTCTGTCTGTTCTATCGACGATGTTCTTCTGGCCGCAAGCACAACCCCATAAAGCAAGCCCAAGCGCCACCACGGCAAATACTCGCCAAACACCACACGTCTTTCGCATCCCTACTCCTCTGCCGGCCATGGCAAACGGGGCGCACAGCCCCAAAGACCCTGACACTGCTATCAAATATCCACGCGAAAGGGAAATTTTTCACCCGCTCCAACATCCACCACGCCACTCCTACTAGCCATAAGACAAAATATCCCGTAAATTTACGTCGAAACTCGCAGGGAGGAGCGACGATGAAATCCAAAAAAAAACGAACCATCCCAACGCAAGTATCGTGGCTCTGGGAGCGCCTGACAGCGAGATCCCAAGAACTCGCCAGCAAGCCAGCTGTCATGACCATCCTGCCGGCGAGTACCTATGCCCGAAGCTGGCAGCGGTTCTACGATATCACGTGCGGCTTGGTGTCATTTCTGCATCGCCAGGGGATTGCCCCGGGCGATGTCGTTGCCATTGATGCTCCCATGCGATGCGAATCGCTCATCCTGTGGTCTGCCTGCCAATACCTCGGCGCAGCGGTGCAGTTTCTGCCCATCGACATGCGCTCTGCCGATATGCACTCGGAGTGCCTGGCCCTTGACGTACGCCTTGTCCTCGCCGACGATCCCAATCGCGTCAAATCATGGCTCAGCTGGCAACAAGCCGACACCAGCCAAAGAATTATCCTCTATGCAGACGTCAAAACCTCCGATGGCGAAATGATGGATCAGGTCGTCGGATGGCCGATCCCCGAGGGCATTTGCAGTTTCGAAGCCGCCGTGGAACGCTTCGGCTCAGATCCCGCGCGCTCTCCATGCCAAAACTACAGCGATGACACGGTTTTAGCCTATATCTACTCACAGGGTACACACAGCGGGGAGCGACGCATCGCCCTGACCAACGCCTCACTCCGCCTGCACAGCGATGAAATCTGCGAACGCCTTGAGCTGGCAGAAGGAACCCGCGTCATGATCGGCATGGATTCTTCCCATGCCATTCACCTTAAGCTGTTTGCCGCATGCCTCGCCCGCGGTGCCAGCCTCATCCTCCTGAACCATCCTCCGGGCATCCTCGAATCTATCCGGCAGGCCAAGCCCAACATCGTCTTCCTGCTGCCCCATGCCCTGGCGCAACTGACAGACGAACTCATCCAATCACCGGAACAAAGCGCATTCAAAGCCCGATGGCACCGTTTCTGCGTGCAGGCAGGGAAATTTCGAAATCGCAATAAACAACCCTACCTCAAATGGTCCTCTCCCATCATCAAAGGACTATGCCTAAGCCCTATTAAGCGCCAGCTTGGCACCGACATCAAAGCCTTCGTTTCCTTTGGCGCCCCTTTCGACAGCCACGTGGCCGAATTCTTCTCCTACCTCGATATCCCCACCCTGAATGCCTACACTGTCGCCGACGTCGGCGGCATCGCTCACCTGCATACCTTCAAAAACGAAGGCGGTTTTCTGCGCTGCATCGAGCCCAGGATCAAGGGCGGCGTCCTCTCGGTTAAAATTCGGCGAAAAGGCGCCAGCCTCATCTCCACCGACGATTACGTCATCGAAGATGCAAGGTGCGGCCTCTGCGTCAGGCGAAACCAAAGCTTCACCCTTGCCGGCGGAAAAACGGTCGACTCAACTGCCATCCGCGACGCCATCCTGCGTGAACCGCTCATCGAAGAATTGCTCATCTTCGGCCAGGATGCGCCATTTCTCACCGCCCTGGTCTACCTCGCCGCCACCGACCTGCAGCGCTGGGCAAGCAGCCAAAAAATCCCAAATGCCGACGACTTCCTCCGAATGAGCCAGCACCAGAAAATCTACGCCCACATCAAAGCCCACATCGACGCCTGCAACCTCACGCGCGCCACCGGCGAAGCCATCAGGAAATTTGCCATCCTCCCCCGCCCCATCAAAGCCGATGCCCGCGTCCTCTCCCCCTGCGGGCTCGTCCGACGATTCGAAGCCGAAAGCAAATACGCCCCCATCCTCCGCTCCTTCTATCACGAAGATTTTTAGCACACAGAAAACGATTGACGCACCAGCCATCCTTTGCTAAAAATGTCCCTCGCTACGCCGGGGTGGCGGAACTGGTAGACGCACCAGACTCAAAATCTGGCGAGGGCAACCTCGTATCGGTTCGATTCCGATCCTCGGTATTAAAAAGACGCTCTTTCGGGCGTCTTTTTTTTATTCTTGGCGCGCCCTATTCGCCCGCCACGGGCGAATACGGGCCGCGGCGGGGGC
>WQTY01000165.1 GCA_009786045.1 Pseudomonadota bacterium
CCCCGCAAAAAAGCAGGGCGTTGCGGGGCGGCGACTGAGCCCCGCAAAGGGGGTAGACGCGTATCGGCTGTAGGGGCGACCGTCCCTGGTCGCCCGTTACTACAGCCGATAGCGGCGTAGGGGGCAGCTGCCCCCTACGTTTTCACACTATGGGCAGGCATAGCTCAAACCTAAGTCCGCAGCCGACCATATGGGCAGTGCCTTAAGCTTGCAGTAATTGGCTTGTGACAATCCAGAATTGCCAAAAATTATCGCCAAATCTACAGCGCTGTTAAGCGTCCACGAGGAAAGATCCTGGTTGAATGCCTTCGCATAATTAAACATCTTAAACATGTTTGTGACATTAGACGTGTCCCAACGCCCAATGTCCTGGTTGAACATTTCGGCATTCGTAAACATATCGCGCATGCTCGTAACATTAGACGTGTCCCAGTGACCAATGTCCTGGTTGAATTCGTACGCATAATTGAACATATAATTCGCATTGCGCCATTTCGAAGCATCGGGAATATCGTCTTTGGGAAGATTAATGCTGCGTATACCGCAAAAGGCATATTGGCTGAGTCCAACTGGGCCAAACGAGATCACGGCTTGGAGGCGCGCCGATTTTGTTGTATTGTGTTCTCCAGCTTCGCAGTGTTGTACACGCCCAACAATGCAATCCACATCGTTCAAACACGTTGACCCATACCCAGTATAGGTGCCGATGATCTTCACGTGATAAGTGCCTGCCTTGGCATAGCGATGGCTTCGGCCCGACTCAGCACAATTTGTGACGCTAGTTGCCAGGGAAAAATCCGTGTGTCCCTCGTCGCCCCAAAGAACCTTAAAATTGCATGTTCCTTCATAAGACGGAAGAACGAGGGTCCCGTTCTCTGGGACTTCCCAAACAGTTTCAAAAACCTTAGGCGAGCACCGGCCGTCATCACGACAGAACTCACCGTCTTCAGCGCCGGAATTTTTGCAGTCAGCGTCTGATGTGCACCGTTTTGCACAAGTATAGCCCTGGAGGCTATCGCAAAGCTCAGTTGCATCGCAGTCGGCGTGTTTCGAGCATGAGTCTGAAGAACCTGGGGTAATACACTTCCCTCCTCGACATTCTTGGTCACTGCTGCATACATTTCCGCATGCACCACAATTCGTCGCAGCCATGAGATCGGTTTCACAGCCATTGGCCAAGTTGCCATCGCAGTTAGCAAACCCATCAAGACACACCCCACAATCCGACATATTGGTCGCAGCCAGGCTTACGCAAACGCCGCCACAAAGTTCCTGCCCAGCAAGACAAGAGGCACCACACGAACCACCTGCGCAAACCTGGCCCGAGGAACATTGCACCCCACATGTACCACAGTTTGAGTTATCGGCGTTGAGACTAGCCTCGCAGCCATTGTGCCAATTACCATCGCAGTTGCCAAATCCCGACTTGCAAACGCCACAGGCTGACATATTCAGGCTTTCCAAAGCGAGACAGGCCCCTTCGCAACTTGTCTGACCTGCCAAGCAGGAGCCGACACAAACACCTGCAGAGCACGACTCACCGGAGGCACATTCACTTCCGCATGCGCCACAGTTTGCTGCGGTCGCAAGATCAGCCTCGCAGCCATTGCTCCAATTGCCATCGCAGTTGCCAAATCCCGACTTGCAAACACCACAGGCTGTCATATTCAGGCTTTCCAAAGCGAGACAGACCCCATCGCAACTTGTCTGACCTGCCGGGCACGATGCCTCCTCGTCACATCCGGTGGTAAGGGTCACCACTGCCACAGTGGCAACGGCAATGGCAACGATACCAAATCGTTTCGGGTTGTTTTTCATTTCGATCACCTTGTTTTGTCGATGCCACATCCAACATCATGCCTAAAAATAACGCTGGCACTGGCAAAATTTACGAAAACCTGCACGTTCCTCACTCACTGAGAAGAACTTTCAAGGGTGATTTCAGTAATTAGCAAGTTATGTGCCGACTTCAGGCTCGGACGGAAATCAGGCTAACTGCCGCGCTGCGTTTGCCACACATTCTACGGTGCCCTCTGCTCAGCGATCAAATTCTTCGCTTGTCCCTCCCTCGCATCAGTGCTAGCATGCCCTCACGTTCGATACATAAACAGCAGAAGCACCGTTCATTCATCTAAGCCAGCCTCTGCCTCAACACCGGAGTGACAAATGAGTAAAGTCATTGATGCCCTTAACGAACAGATAAACAAAGAGTTCTACTCAGCCTACATGTATCTCTCCATGTCAGCCCACTTCTCCGATCTCGGGTTGCCCGGTTTCGCAAACTGGATGCATATCCAGGCCAAAGAAGAAATGACCCACGCCATGAAGATATACCATTACATCCTCTCAAGGCAGGCACGCGTCATCCTTACGCCCATTGATACCGCCAAGACGCTGATAATGTGGGAAAGTCCACTGGAAGTCTTCGAAGCCTCATTGGAGCACGAAAGGTTCGTCACCGCATCCATCAACGACATCGTCACCCTGGCCATCGCCGAAAAAGACCATGCCACCCAGATTTTCCTGAACTGGTTCGTCACCGAGCAAGTCGAAGAAGAAGAAAGCTTCTCCGAAACCATCAATGCCCTGCGTCTCATCAATGACAATGGCTATGGCTTACTCATGCTTGACCGCGAACTCGGCGCCCGCGTCTTCGTCGACGAAACCGCCGCCGCTGGCAATTAAATTTCTTTTACGCGGGGGAGCAATGCTCCCCCACAAAAAATAAAAACCTAATCTGCCAGACGGCCGGGCTGCACTGCGGCGATGAATTTTACTTTTTCGTAATCGCCCATGATCCGGTGCATCATCCATTCGCTCTGGAACAAAACGATCAGCCGTCCCTCAATATCATGGAGGCAAAGCGTTCCGCTGCGGCGGCTGATTTCGTCGGGATCCAAATCCCCTTCGATCCAGCGCGCATGCTGATAGGGCAGGCCATCGAAAGTGACATGAACATTGTACTCCGTCTGGAGGCGGTGCTGAACCACATCGAACTGGAGCTTGCCCACGGCGCCAAGAATCGGATCGCGCTCCATGCGCTTGAGGTCATAAAACACCTGAACGGCGCCCTCCTCCGAAAGCTCCTCAAGACCCTTCTTGAGCTGCTTGCGCCTCAGCGGATCTCTCAATACAACCCGAACAAAATGCTCCGGGCTAAACCTCGGAATCCCCTCATATTCGACGGGTTTGCCCACATAAAGCGTATCGCCGATGTGAAGCTGCCCGGAATCCCACAGCCCCACGATGTCCCCGGCAAAGGCCTCCTCGACATTCATCCGCTCCTGCGCCATAAACGTCAGCGACTTGGCCAGCGTCAGCTTCGCACCCGTGCGATAAAGCGTCGCCTGCATCCCGCGCTCAAACCGCCCCGAACAAAGCCTGAAAAAGGCAATCCTGTCCCGATGGCGCGGATCCATGTTGGCCTGAATTTTAAAGACAAAACCAGAAAAATCCGCATCCTGCGGCAGCACCACATCGCCGCCCGCCGTAAAACGCTCCCCCGGAGAGGGCGCAAGCCCGATAAAGGCATCCAAAAACGGCTCAATGCCAAAATTCGTCAAAGCACTGCCAAAGAAAACCGGGCTCTGACGCCCTGCCAAATAAGCATGCCTGTCAAACGGCACCCCCGCACCATCAAGCAATTCCAGCCCATCGCAAAGGGACGAATACAGGCGTGAACCCAACTCGGCCTTCAAAACCGGATCATCCAGGCTCGCTTCTATGACGGGCACCTTGTTCGAACCGCCCTCGGAACGTTCGAATTTTAACAGACGCCGCTGCCAGCGATCATAAACGCCGCAAAACGCCTTGCCCTGCCCAACCGGCCACGAAGCCGGCGTCGTGGGAATGCCCAGAACATCCTCAATCTCCGACAGCAGCTCAAGCGGATCCCGCCCCTCCCGATCCATCTTGTTGATGAACGTCACAATCGGAATGCCGCGCATCCGGCAAACCTCAAAAAGCTTAATCGTCTGCGGCTCAACCCCCTTGACCGCATCAATGAGCATGATGGCAGAATCCGCCGCCGCAAGCGTGCGATACGTATCCTCGCTAAAGTCATTGTGCCCCGGCGTATCGAGAAGATTCATCTCACAGCCGTCCCACTCAAAACGCATCACCGACGTCGATATCGAAATGCCGCGCTCCTGCTCCATGGCCATCCAGTCACTCGTCGCATGCCGGGCACTGCGGCGCGCCTTCACCGACCCCGCCGTGTGCACCGCACCGCCATACAAAAGCAACTTCTCCGTCAGCGTCGTCTTGCCCGCATCCGGGTGAGAAATAATCGCAAACGTCCGGCGCCGCCGTATCGCCTCCAAATATAATGACATCGAATTCTCCATCGTTGGTCGCTTCGACTACACCGCCAAACCACAAAAAAACCGCGCGACTTCTACTTCGAACCCACCCTCAATGTCAATTTGTCTTGGGAGCTCCAAAGGGGGGAGCATTGCTCCCCCTATCATCACGGACAGGTATGGCTCAGCCCAAGATCCTGATTCTTCCATATGGGCAGTTTTCTAAGCTTGCAGTAATTGTCCTTCGACACGCCGCTCTCTGAAAAAATATTCTTCAAATTCACCTTGGAATTGAGCTTCCAGGCGGAAAGATCCTGGTCAAACGCGCATGCCTCCTCGAACATTTCCGCCATAAATCTAACTCTCGACGTATCCCACTGGCCAATGTCCTGATTGAACGTGCTTGCCCAAACAATAATGTTCGTGAAAAAAGTTAACGCCTATGGGGATTTCCCCCAAAAAAAGAAAAGCGGCTAAAAAGCCGCTTTTCATACATCAAGTCCAGTAGGGGCAGACCTGCGTGCCTGCCCTTACCAAGGCTTGCGCCTTAACCAGACTTCCCGGGAAGCCACTCGCAATATCCTTCCTTCCACTCGCCCGTCTTAGGATCCTGCTGCGGAGCAACCCACTGGCGATCGACGGCACAATTCCCCTGCTCGGTCGAGACGGGAGCCCACGACTTGCAGCCGACAAAGACGGATGCCATGCTGAAGACAAGCAACATGGCGAGGGAAACACGTTTGTTCATTTCAAACCTCCGTTAGAAATATCGTAATTCTACCATTTCTGGCGATTTCGCATGCAAGCATGACACTCGCTCAAGCCACGAACCAAGGACGAGACATGCGATCAACCCAAAATGCGACATTTTGCCGAATTTGGCAAGGGATAAAGTCAACTTCGACGCGTACGCCGACGCATCATCAAACCAATGAGAAGACACAGGCCACCCCAAATTCCCAGCGCAGCAGCCGGCGGCTGAGAAAGCCTGCCTGCCTGACATCCGCCAGACCCACTGCCATCATCGCCCGGATCACCGCCATCACCTGGGTCTGTGCCAGGATCACCGCCATCACCTGGGTCTGTGCCAGGATCACTGCCATCGCCGGGATCTGTGCCAGGATCACTGCCATCACCCGGATCTGTGCCAGGATCACTGCCATCGCCGGGATCTGTGCCAGGATCACCGCCATCACCCGGATCTGTGCCAGGATCACCGCCATCACCCGGATCTGTGCCAGGATCACCGCCATCACCTGGGTCTGTGCCAGGATCACCGCCATCGCCGGGGT
>WQTY01000166.1 GCA_009786045.1 Pseudomonadota bacterium
CGATACGCGTCTACCCCCTCTGCGGGGCTCAAACGCCGCCCCGCAACGCCCCGCTGGGCGACTGTGTCGCGCGGGAGACCGAGGGCGGTCGCCCCTACAGATTTCTTTGTTCGGACGGAAATTATTGCCTCCTGTCGATTTTTCGTCTGAACGGCAAAAAAGTGTCCTTTATGATATAGAGGAGGTTTTGGCATGGGTTGAAGGAGCATTGGACGATGACGGCGTTTGAGGCGATCAATCGGGAGACGTCAATCATTCTGTATGGCGGGTCGTTTAATCCGCCGCATGTTTCGCATGTGCTGTTTGTCGTCTATCTGCGAGCACTTTTTCCCAGAGCACGGCTGGTGGTTGTGCCCGCGTACGGGCATGCCTTTGGGAAGGTCCTGCTGGATTACGATTTCCGCCTTGAGTTGTTGGGGTTGGCGTTTTCCGGGATTGAGGGTGTTGAGATTTCGGATATCGAGCGAGAACTTGGGCGTGTGCCGGGCTATACGGTGGATGTCGTGGAGGCGTTTCGGCAGCGCGAGGCCGGCAGGCAGATTTATGTGGCCATCGGTGCGGATATTTTGGGCGATCTTCCCAAGTGGCATCGCTATGAGGATTTGCGCTCTCAGGCAGAGTTCATCGTTTTTCCGCGGGAGGGCTATGACAGCCTGGACAGGGCTTTGCCGTTGGTGGTATTGCCCGGCGTTTCGAGCCGTTGGGTGCGGCAGCAGATGAGGCTGGGGGAGAAAAGTGAGGCGCTTCGGGCCTGCGTGCCTGCCCTGGTGATGGCCTGCCTGGAAGACCGGGGTGGGGGAAGGCTGTTTGAAAAAGGGGATTAGGCGGGGGACGAAAATACGAACTCTGAGGCTGGGTTCTTGTCAATGTCCGGAAAGTCCTGTAGTTTCTTGGATTTGGGGAGAAGACCCATCGTTTCGGGGGGATTTTGACGATTTGAACTGGAGAATTTTCTTTGGACGTTCCTACAGCACTTCATACGACAGACTTTCCCATTGATGCCTTGTTGTATTTTTTGTTGTCGCTTCCATGCATGGCATTTTCCGCCGTAAGCGGCCGCTTGTTGTCGAATTTTGGTCTCATCCGTGCTCGCCGGGCCCTGGAGGCAGGACGGAAGGGTTTTGAGCCTTTTGTCCGGGATGCTGATGGATACAGCATTTCGCTGGCTCTCCTGGAAATGCTGAGTGTTGTGGGGATGATGTATTTTGGGCAGGCAGTGCTGTCGCGCTATTTGCCTGTGTGGGCTGTGTGGGCTATTTTGGGGGTATTGTACTTGGTGTTTGATCTTTTGTCCGTTCGGTTCGTTAGCCGTGTGGGTGAGCATCATCTTACAGAGCGCCTGGTGCGGCTCATCAGGCCTGTGGTGGTGGTGTTTAAGCCTCTGACCTATGGGTTGAGCCTTATTCTTCGTTCATTTTCCAGGTCGGTGGATGCGCATTTTGCGAATGCTGATCGGATTGAAGCGGAGCTTGAGTTAATGCTGGAGGAATCGACGAAACAGGGTGGGCTTGAGGATTTTAAGGGCCGGATTATGCGGTCGGCAATCGATTTTGGCGATACGACCGTGCGTGAGGTCATGATCCCGCGTACCGATCTGACATCGTGTTCGGTCGAGACCACACTGCAGGAGGCATTTAACATTTGCGTCAGTGAGGGATACAGCCGTCTGCCCGTTTATGATGGGGACCTGGATACGATTGTCGGGGTGCTGTATTATAAGGATCTGATGCAGCGCATCTTTGACCTGGAGTCACAGCCACAGGAGAAGTCTCGCCAAACGATACGTGAATTGGTCCGAGAGGCCTATTTTGTGCCTGAGACGAATCATATCAATGTGCTTTTTGAGGATTTTCAGCGCGAGCACATCCATATGGCCATCGTGGTGGATGAGTTTGGCGGGACGGCAGGGATCGTGACGCTTGAGGATATCATCGAAGAGTTTTTTGGTGAGATCCAGGATGAGTACGATTCTGAGGAGAGCGGNATTGTGCCGCTGGATGTAGACAAGGCCCGCGTCATGGTAGATGCGAAGACGAATATTTCGGAAGTATCTGACCTGTTTGGTGTTGATCTGGAAGAGGATGAGGGGTTTGATACGGTTGGTGGTCTGGTGACGTATGCGCTGGGGCGTGTCGGCGCAGTGGGTGACGAAGTGACACTTGGGGGATTACGTTTTGTGGTAAGGGACGCAAGTGAGCGGTGTATTTTGCATGTGGAGGTATCGCGTGCAGAAGAAGCGCCGGCGGAGGCGAAGTCCTGATATTGGTTTGGCCGTTGCTGAGCGTTCTGAGGTTGTACGGCATGGGGATCGCACAAGAGGGATTGAGATGAAGTCTGGATCGCAGCGCATTTTTGGCGCGATCGTCGATGCCGCCATTCGGCGGCCTTCGTGGTTTTTGGGTGGTGCTTTTGTTTTGACCATTCTGGCCGTGTTTGTGATTGCCACGAAGTTCGACATTCGCAGTGACTTGAAGGATCTGATGCCTGCGGACGCCCAGAGTGTCGTCGATACATTTAAGATCTCAGAACGGATGGGCAGCATTCAGACGCTGCAGGTTATTGTGGAGTCGCCCGCGCTCAATTCGATCACAGAAGCGCAGCGTGCAAGTGCCGATTATGAGGCCTGCCGTTTGGAAATTGTCGAAATGGGGCGTTTGTTTATGAAGACGCCGCCTGTGGGGGAGAGCTGGTGTGACAACACGCTGGTGCTGTTTGGTCATCGTTTTGTGAGGGAGATTCGCGATCTGGACAGCGTGGGGAATGTTGGCTTCATCAACGACAAGTCGTTTTTTGAGAGGAACCTGCTGCTGTATGCATCGGCCGAGGAACTTGAAGAGGCTTATGATGCGCTGGACAGAGTTTTGACCGAGGCTCGCCGGCAATCCGGCGAATATAAAACATGCCTGATAGCCGAATCGGATGCCGAACAATGTGCGGCACTTGAGCCGAGTTTGGAACGCATCATCCGGGAGTCGGGTGTGACCCTTTTTGGCACACCGGGAGAAGTTGCATCGGCTGAACAGGGGGCAGGAAGGCTGGAAGGCTTGGGCGAAACGGGCGGCGGTGAGGCACTGCTGCGCGAAGCGCTGGTGTTGCGCTATGAGGATTCCGAACTTTCGTCGGTGGATGAGATTCCGATTGAGCGGCTGGGGGATGGGAGTTGGATTCTGCGGCTTAATGTTCGTTTTAAAGATTCCACGACGAGTCTCAGAGCTGTTCAGAGGGAGATCGAACGCATTCAGGCGTTGGTCGAGCGTCTGGATGTGTCGCACTATGATGCATCCATCAAGGTTGTTTACAGGGGGGGGGTGACGGAGATGCGCTCAGAGTACGATGCCATCGTAAAAGATTTGTCACGTTCCATTCCAACAACGATCATCAGCATTATCGTATTGATGGCGCTTTTCTTTCGCTCTCTCCGGGCATCACTGCGCGTCTTTGTGCCCCTCCTCATGAGTACTGTGTGGGCACTTGGCATAGCGTTTTTGACGCTCGGCTATCTGAACATCATTACATCCTTTATCTTTGCCATACTGATTGGCATCGGGATCGACTTTGGGATTCATCTGTATTCCCGCTATCTGAAAGAACGCCGTTTAGGAAAGACCATAGAGGTGGCGTTGAGGATATCCGTTGTCGAAACGGGGTCGCCGATATTTTTTGGTGCCCTGACGACATCGGCGGCATTTTTCACACTGACATTGGGGAGCTTCCGGGGGTTTAGCCAGTTTGGCTTTGTGGCAGGGATTGGGGTATTGCTGGCGTTTTTGACGATGTGTGTGATCATGCCTGCCCTGACGATTGTCATGGAGCGTATCCTTCCAAGCCGCCCCCCCAAAGTTATGCCCTATGTCGGGGTTTCTGAGCAGGCAACGCGCCGGGCGCACCGCGCGATGATGATTGCCTGTGTTTTGACTTTGGGCATAGGCGGGTATTGTGCATTTCACCTTCGGGACATTCAGTTTGAAGAGAATTTTTACCGTCTTCGCCTTAAGATGCCTGCATCTGATACGGCGTCTGCCGATCCGTATGCGCAGGTTTCGACGCGCCCGGCGACGGCGACGATTGTTTTGTTCGATGATATCCATCAGGTGGCAGCGCTGGACTACATCATAAAACGCAATCGCGAATACCGTGATTTTCAGCATTACCGCCGATTGATGATGAGGATGCCAAATGCGGTGGGATTCCTGGATCATTATTTTGGCGAGGTGTTGCCTTACACTGGCCAGACGCGCTCACTTCCGGCGTATGCGGCATTTGGCAGGCTTGTGCCGGATTCGATGTACAGTGCGGTGCCGTTATTTGCAGAGTATGGCCGCCAAAAGAGTCTGACCTTACAGGAGATTCGGGCTTTTGCGATGGCTTATCCTCAAATGGCAGCGCATCTTGCGGATGTGTTTTCGCCGATTTTGTCTGACCATCGTGAATATGATGCTTTATTGAGTGTGGTTTGGCTGCAGTCATTTTTGCCGGCGTCGGTTTGGGATGATCTGCTTCCGACACAGCGTCGGAGTCAGCAGTTGAATGCGATATCGGAATATGCGTCGATATTCAGTTATTTGCCTGGGACGGAAAGCCAGCAGTCGGCGCGGCTTGAGGTGATTCGGCGGATAGAAGAGCGCATCAGCGACCGCAATATCCGGTTTTTGCCCACATCTGAGCGTGAGATGATTTCCGAATTGAGGCCCTACCTGGTGGAGGCTCCGGTAAGCATTGATGACTTGCCCGAGTGGGTAAAGATACAGTTTAAGGAGAGTGGTTTGAGGCCGGGTGCAGTTCGTCCTGATTCTGGCGTCGATTATGCATTTGGCAATATTGGGGTGATATACCAGGCGACGTCGACGTATAATGGCTTCCAGGCACACATGCTGGTGAGGGATGTTCGCAGTCTTCGGGTTGGGGGGGAGCCGCTGACGGCATCATCGAGCGCATTTATTTATGCCGATATGCTGACACTTGTGAAGACGGAAGGTCTTCAGATTGCCTTGCTGGCGCTTGGGCTGATTCTCGTCATCGTTTTTATTCAGCAGCGCAATCCCGTGTCGGCTCTGGTCGTGGCGCTTCCGGTGATGGTGGGCGTTTGTGCGACGATTGGCATCATGACCTTCCTCAATCACAATCTTGGCCTGTTCAACATTGTGATGCTGCCGGTAATTATGGGGATTGGGATTGATGGGGGACTGTATCTTTTTCAGCGTTACCAGACGCTGGGGCGAGGCAGTGTGCTGGAGGCGGTCCGCGAAGTGGTGGGTGCGATATTTATGAGTTCTGCGACGACGATGGTTGGGTTTGGAAGCATGGTGCTTAGTCAGCATGCCGGGTTGAACACGATGGGTGAAATAGCGATTCTTGGGATCGGAGTATGTTTTCTGGCATCATTTTTGATTCAGCCGGGGTTGATTGTTTTGTGTGAGAAGATCGGCGTACGGGGGACGGTGCCTGGCCATGTGTATCAGGGTCATCCCTACGACGATGCGAAAGAGGGTGTTGATGAAGGTGGCAAAGTTTAGGTTTGGTGCTGCCATGAGCGGGCGTTGCGGGCCGGCGTCTGAGGCCCGCATGGGGGGTAGGCGCGTATGGGGGCGG
>WQTY01000167.1 GCA_009786045.1 Pseudomonadota bacterium
CGTTTATTTTGGCCTATGCGCCGGGCGAATTCTGCTTCGCAGAGGGCTTCGTCGTAGCGCCATGATGGGTGGGTATGGGCCAGTTGCCTGAGTTGAAGCAGCATCGGGGGAACCATGGATGCATATTGCTCCTGGCTGTAGTAGGGCATGCCGTAGAAGACCGTGTAGAGGGTTTGAAGGCGCTGAAAATTTGGCGATTCTTTCAGCACGGGGGAGGCTTCCTGGATCCAGGCAAAGAGGGCGTCATATTGTCTGGTGTCGACGAGCCATTGGGCGCGCATAGGGAAGGTGAGGGGNGTTGGTGGGCGCTGGGCATAGGGTTCGGCGATGAGTTCGCATCCTTCCGGGAAGCCCATGGCGCGGTAGATCTCAAAGCGCATGACGTCTGAAAAGGTGACATCGTCCGTGTTGTGCTGGTAGCGCTGGATGAGGTCGAGGGCGTCATCGAAGCGGCGGCGCTGGATCAGGTGCAGCGTGAGGGGGCGAACGAGGGCGGGATCTTCAAGGGACAGGGTTGCAAGTGTTTTGCTGCTGAGACCGGCGGCGCTCTCCATGGCCAATGCGCGCCGGATGCGGTCGTTTTTTGCACTTCTGATATAGGCCTCTGCTGCGCAGGCCTCGTCGCCAAGGGCATGACAGGTCTTGCCAAGAAGGTGGGCAATATCGGTTGACTGGGGGGCGCGTTTGAGGGCTGACTCGTACCATGCCCGGGCCTGTATGAGGTTTGGTCTGGCAGTTATCGGGTCCTGGCCGCGGGTGGCGCGCACCAGCCCTATGCCCACGATTTGCCGCACCTGCGCCGAGGCGGCATGGGGAATGAGACAGGCTTTGAGTGTCGAAGAAACGTCTTCGATTTGGGAAATCCCCTGGCTGGCGAGTGTGCGGCATTGGGAGAGACGCGTTTGCCGCAGCCCTTCGAGTGCCCAGGGGAAAGTGAAAAGTCCAACAAGGAGGCCAAAGCCGGCCACACCCAGGCCAACGCGATATTCGATGAGGCGGATGCGTCCAGGCGCGTGCGGTTTGGCCGATTCCTGGTTCTGGCGGTACTTCAGGTACTGTGTTCGACCCGCAAGCATGCCCAGGATGAGCCACGTCGGCAAGGCGACTGTCCAATAGCGCAGGCTGAAATCGAAAAAGTTTTGCAGGATGACCGCAAAGGTGCCTGCCATCATACCCGGCAATACGAACCGATCTTCATGTTTTTTTGAACGCGTTCTGAGAAGCTGCAGCCATCCCAAAGTGCCCATGGCCAAAAGTGCCAAACCCAGCGGCAGGCCAAACTCCATGATCACTTCGAAGTATTCATTTTCGGCATGACGGAATGTCTTCTGAAAAGGGAAAGACTGGTATTGCGGATAGACGTCGATGAACGCCGATCGGCCATAACCTCGTCCTTTCCAGTCGGCAATGAGATCGACAAAGTCGCTATACATGTGGGTTTTTTCGATGACGCCCATGGGCGTTTCGTCGTCAGCGACGGAGGCTGAGTCTGGAAGAAGCTGGGTTTCCTGGTAGGCAGTTTTGAGCGAGCCGATGGTTTTGGAGGAGACAATGGCCGTGACAATGAGGGTGCAGAGCATGGCACCCGCCAGCAGGAGGATCGTTCGGGAAGGGCGCAGCCAGGCTCGTCCCAGATGGATGGCGACCAGGAAGATGTGGCCCATCATCCAGGCCCAGATGGCGCCGCGGCTCTGGAGCAGTATCAGGAATATCGAGAAAATGCCATAAAGTACCCACCACAGGCCACGCCGGCCAGCGGCATCGTGCGTGTCGGGGCGCTTGCCAAGGCATCCGCCCAGCGCTGTCAGCGACAGGAGCACCAAAACGGCGCTGGCGTGGTTATCGTTTGTGGGAGGGCCAATTCTGAAGAGCCCGGATTCTGCCGTGAACGACAGGTCAGTGACATAGCGTATGCCCAGCATGGCGGCGGCGATTAAGCCAAAAAATAAAAATGTTCGGTAGCCGCGCCGCAGTGCTGCCCTGCGGCGAAAGGCAAAGGATGCGGCAAACGCGATTCCCCATGCACCCAGTAACCCCCATAGCCCGTAGGCCGTTGCCGCTGTGGATACGCTGAGCGTCCCCCATCCGCGGGGCACGTCCAGAAGAGACCAGATTTCCCGGTAGGCTGCTGCGGCATGGGGTGAGAGTATGTTGAGGAGCGGCAGGGGAAGCGGAATGAGGGAAAGAGAGGTCGCGAGGATCATGCCAAGGAGCATCCATCCCAAACCACCAAACCCCAGAAAGCGTGCTTCTGCATCTTCCGGTGTTTCGGATTGAAGTGCGCGCCGCCGTGCAACGACGGCATAGATTGCGCACGCCACCGCCCCCCATGAGATTGCAAAGCTGGGCAGGACATGAACGCCTCCTGTCACCACGGCGACGAGCAGCAGGGCGAGGAGGGCAAATTCGAGGGGGCGAAACATAAGCATTACCTCAAAATCACGTCTATATTGCTGCCTTTTGGCCAGAGCGTGTGAACGACATCGAGATAATCCATGGGATGGTCTCCGAACTGTGACCAATCCGAGATGGGCTGCTGCGGCGCCGAGAGGGATAGCCCAAGTGCCGGCTGCGAAACCTCGCCGCTTGCGCCTGCGCGTCCTATCATGGTATCGGCGTGCAGGTGCTGACCCGGCACGACGCCAATGGTTGCCAGGTGCGTGTAGCGGCTATAAAGCCCCCGCTTGTGGCGCACCATGATGCCATATCCGGTCCTTGGGTAATGCCCGCACGCCACGACCTCGCCGCAGGCGACGGGGTAGACGGGGGTCCCCATGGGAACCAATAAAAGCGTCTCCTCTTCGGATGCCTGCATCGTATATTGGTTGGAGCGCAGCAGGGGGGGGACGATGATTTCGCAGCGCGGGCCAAGCCAGTCGCCCAGCCAGAGACGCGTCAGGATTTCCATCTGAACCAGGGGGGAAGCAACATAGTCACTGAGGCGTCGATGGGGCTGCCGGCGTATGGCCTGAAAGTCGACGTTTTCAAGTCTGACAATCGTGTTGTTGCGATGGTCGACAATGTCGACGGCATGCGTCTTTGCCCAAATCATCGCACGAAGCGGCCCGGGGTCAGGTTCAGCCATGAAACGCGTCAGGGCAGATTTGACCCAGAGGCGGCGTTGGGGTTGATCGGGCAGACTGCCAAAAGGCAGTCTCACTTCGGGGGAAAGTTCGATGTCACCGCGAATCTGTGAGGCCAGGGATAAGATCCATGCCTGAAGCGAGTTTTGTCCGCTGGGATAGAGCGCAAGGCAGGGGGCTTCGTTTTCGTGGCTGGTGAGAAGAATGGGCGTGTGATCGCAAAGAATGGCCCATCCGTCAGGCAGGCTGATGGGCATTGCCGTGTTCCACTGGTTCATGGGCAGGCGATGCAGAGCCGCCAGCAGGCCGTCACGCTGAGCCTGGGTCATGGGAGAGACAGGCGTAAGCCGGCGATCGCCGAGATCGATGGCATCGTCTTCGGGTCGCAGAAGGGGCGTCATGGCTGTGACGCAGGCATCATCAGAAGTGGGCTGAAGTTTTGGAAAGTATAGTGTTGTACCGGGTTCAAGGCCGCTTTGCAGGACAACATGGGGATTTTGCCGCAGCACAAATCGGTAGTCCGCGCGTCCTGCATAAGCCTGATGGGTCAGTGCTGAGAGTCTGTCACCCGGCTTTACCACGTATTCGTACCCTTCTTTGGGGGTGGGGTGCCAGGTGATCGCCGTGTCGAATGCCAGTGCGGGGTCGTCCCAGTGACGTCTCTGTGCTTCGCTTCCAAGAAAACGCTTTTCGTCATAGAGCCGCCCTTCGAATTCGCCTTTGCCAAGAAAGACCGTTTCGAGCCGATTTTGCCAATGCGTGGCCATGCGGCCGTGCATGCGTGACAAAACGGCGTCGACCAGAGAGAGGCACTTTTGTGACTCGCTGGTGGTTGACACCGCGTCATGGATAATCTCGGAGGAGGCAAGATTGTCGGCATCGAAGAGCAGGGCAAGACCGCGAAGCGAGGTGATCCCCGTTTTTCTGGCATTCCACCTGGCATTGTCGAATCGCGTGCCGGCGACGAGATCGAGCTGTGTCATGCGGACAACGTCGATATCACCAAGCCGCGAGAAGGCGGCACGCCAGGTACCCGGCATGTCGTAGACTTTGCGCGAGAGGGTGGGATCGAATCGCAGGATCAGGCGTTGCCTGAAGAAGTCGATGAGTGCACCTTCTCCCTCGTGAACGGCGCGCAGGAGATCCGCACCTTCGGCGTCGAAATGGCGAATGAAAAAACGCTCGGCGTCCGGGCCCTGGGCTTTGGCCAATCGGCTGAGGAATGTCAGCATTGAACCATCCAGCAGACGGATGCCCAGACCATATTGGATGTCCGCCTGTGGGGTGGAGGTGAGGTGCCCGAAGTCTTCCTGTCCTGCAGCCCCATTGAGAAATTGATGCAGCATAAAGAGCCGCTGCACGAGAGGAGACGGGGCGGGTCTGAGAATGGATGCGGCCGAGGCCTGGTCGGCCAGGTTGAGAATGGCCTCGGCCTGCGTCAGCAGAATGGCCGCTTCTTCGTCGCGATCAGCGATGGCACCGAGGGCCGGCATGGCGCGCCGTATCCAGGCAGTTTCGGAGCGATTGTCGCGTGGAATGTCCGCCATAATGGCGCGCAGATTCTGGACAATGGCCTGGAGCTGCCAATCCGTACAGGTTTGCGCACGTTCGTCCATCCGCTGCACGAAATCCCATAAATCATCGCCAAAATCTCGAATTCTGCTCATCCTGAACCATTCCAGAAACCGTGCCTGATGCCAAACCATGGTGGGGTGCATTTATCACATGTTTCATGGTTTTCCTTCGCAAAAGTGTTTGTCCTGGGCAGGGCATGCCCTGAAAGCCGTTTTTAAAAAACAGGCGTTGACATATACCTTCTGTGTGCGTAATATGCGCCGCGTTGTTGAGAGACAACAATGGTTTTCCGAGATCGTTCAATGGCAGGACAGCGGGTTCTGACTCCGTCAATCCAGGTTCGAATCCTGGTCTCGGAATTACGGCGAGTTCGTCTAGTGGTTAGGACGCTGGCCTCTCACGTCGGTAACACGGGTTCGAATCCCGTACTCGCTGTTTGCTCTGAATGCGGCGGATTTAATTATTCGCCGCAGTTTATTTTGTAGTTATGTGGTTTGGTTGTGGCGAGTTCGTCTAGTGGTTAGGACGCTGGCCTCTCACGTCGGTAACACGGGTTCGAATCCCGTACTCGCTGTTTAAGAGTCGGCTCATGATTGGGTCGACTTTTTTCGTTTTTGTCGTTCCATGCCTTGGGTGTGGGGAATGGTTTTTGGCTGCAAGGAGTGCATGCATGATACCTTCAGTTGTAGAGGCTTTTCGGTGGTGCGAGTCGAAAGAGGTTTTGGAGGTGCTTGATCAGCTGGCGCTTCCCTCGACGGTGCGTTTTGTGCCGCTGAGCACGGCTTCGGAGGCGGCAGAAGCCATTCGGAGCATGCTCGTGCGAGGGGCGCCTGCCATTGGTATCGTTGCGGCGTATGGTCTGTATTTTTCGGCGAAGCACTTTTGGCTTGAAGATGACAAGTTGTCGCGCATTGCCGCT
>WQTY01000168.1 GCA_009786045.1 Pseudomonadota bacterium
AAAGGGCGGGGTGGTTCGGGCGCTACGGGCCTGCGTATGGCCTCGGCCATAGCAGGCCGGGCAGGGCGTATGCGGGCCGCGAATGCGGCACCATAGCCCGCCCAGCATGTTCGGTTCGTGGCGTGTTTATCCCTGTGGGCTAGGGTATCCAGATGACAGCGCGCGAATTTTGTTCAGCGCCTTCGAATTGGGCGTCGCCCTGGGCGAGTTTAAAGCCGTAGCGGATTTCGTGAGCGCGCCTCATGTCCTTTGGGCGATCGAAGGCGATGGGCGTCTTTTTTTGTCGATCAATGATGATGACGTCACCGCCTGCCGACAGGCCGGAGATGTTGGATTCGGAAGCGCCCAGCACAGCAATGTGTTTTGTGCCAACAGAAAAGTCGGCAAATGTCATGGAAAACTGCGGGAAGTAGGCAGCGCCTTTGAGTGAGAGAAGCAGCTCGCGATAGCCAGCATCGTAGACGTCTGCGGGTTTAAAGTTCTTTGTTGTGAAGGACATGATATTAAAAGCCAGCATGTCGGTGGTGCCGGCAATTTTGATTTTATTCTTCTCCGATCGGCAGTGCGGCAGCTGGAAGATCAGGTCGCCTTTGGGGGCATAGTTAAACTTTAGCCCCCCCCGGCCGTTTTTCTCGAGATTAAAGCCCTGAATGCCTGGCATATTGGGGTTGAGGTCAATTTTTTTCAGCTCTGACGACGACATATCCCAGGCGATGGTGGTGTTCGTTCCGGTGGTCAGCAGGATCGGGCCGTCTGCGGTATCGATGGCAGCGATGGCACCAATGTTCCAGGAGCTCATGCCACAGCCCTGTACGCGCATGATGGGGTTGTGCGTTCGCGTGTAGCTGAGCGAATCGAACAGAGGCTCTCCGGCGGTATTGAGAGGGACCTGGTAGACGACGGCTTCCCATTCGGCATCGAAGCGGGCATTGCCCGAGAGCAGGTAGAGGGTGTCGTTATAGAGGTCGAGTCCCTGGAAGTTGTTGATGGAGTGGGAGTTGATTTTGTGTTTGACGCCGAAGACGTAAAAGGAGGCGGTTGTGGTTCGGTTATCCCCATAGATATCGGCCACGTAGATGCCTTCCTGTCCATTTTTGGCCTCTGTCTGGGTGACATCAACGACGTAGAGCTTCTTGAGTGTGTCGGAGTAGACGGCGCGGCATGGGCGCGTTGCGCGGGGAAGGCTGATCGCCTGCAGCGGGGTAAACGCCTGCGCTTTTTCGTAAGGGTCGAGGAGGAAGGCCACGCCGCCCTCGACAGAACCTGCAAGGGCGAAAATGGTTTTGTTTGGCCCTGGGACGAAGCCGCAGATTCTTCCGCTGAACAGCCCGGCGGCGTCGACGTTGTGGGTGGGTATGGCGGGGCGCATTTCGTCCGGGATGTAGATGAAGGCGCCCTGCTTGCCGTCGTTTGTCTGGTCGTAATCGAACTCTGATATTTTTCCCGCGAGGTCGATGCGCCGGATCATGTCCCCGCCTTTGTACAGGGGAGCGCTGGAAGCGGCCACGAGGAAAAAGCCCTCTTTGGAGGCGGTGTCATAGAGCCAGTTGTTGCCGGGGCGGGCAGATTTGGCGCCGCCGGTGGCGCGATCCTTCGTGGAAGGGGTTTTGCCTTCCTGCTGCTCAAGTATGGTGGGCGGATCGAGGCGCCTCGTGCCCGAGTCATCAATGAAACCGGGTCTGGGCGTGTCATTTGGCGGGGCATTGTGATGGCTGTCCGAGGAGCGCCTCGTCTGCTCGCACCCGGTTAAAATTATCAGCGTCGCCAGGATGAAGACGGTGGCTTTCAGGGTTGTGTTCACGATTTCCTCCCAGGGCGTGTGTCCATCAGAATCCGCAGCGGCGTGATGTTGGCGATGGCGCGATATTGAGATGCTGGCGCGCGGCGCAGCAGGTCACAGTTATTTCTTGCATTTTGGGGCCACAGAATAAAGGAAAAAGACGCCCCCCGGCAACACAGGTGAAATCTCAGGAAAAACGCCGGTGTGAGCGAGTTTTTTATATCATGCGTTTCGTCGGGCATCATTTTGTGGTATAATCCGGTTTAGGTATGTAGGCGTGTGTGGGCAGGCTTTTTTGTTCTGCAAGGAGGGTGGCGATGAGAACGAAGATGGTTGGGTTGATTGCAGCTGTTTTTGCGGTTGCCTGTGTGGGATGCAGCGACGATTCTGATGAGCATGTGGGGGTGTGCGGGGATGGTGTTGTCGACGCGGGCGAGGTTTGCGATGACGGCAACACAGAGGATGGTGACGGCTGTTCGGCAGACTGCACCGTGATTGAGGAAGGCTACAATTGTCCGCCCGCTGGCGGCGCTTGCACGAGGAAAGACGGCCCCCCGCCGGAAGGCTGTGGCGATGGCGTGCTTTCTGACGGCGAGGAGTGCGACGACGGCAATACGAAGAGCGGCGATGGCTGTTCGAGTACGTGCAAGATTGAAGCAGGCTGGTTTTGCCCGGAAGTTGGCAAGCCATGCAAACGCAGGGCGATTTGCGGGAACGGTATTCTGGAAGAGGGTGAGGAATGCGACGACGGCAACGCGGAGAGTGGCGATGGCTGTTCGAGCACCTGCCAGATCGAAGAGGGCTATTGGTGCGATAAACCCGGGTATTATTGTATTCCGCTGACCTGCGGCGATGGCAAGCATGACCCCGGCGAGTTCTGTGATCATGGTGAAGACAATGTCGAGTACAGCCTTTGGGGAGCGGGTGCCTGTTCGACAGCCTGCCGGGAGGCGCATTACTGCGGTGATGGCCGGCTCGATCAGGTCGATATTGATTATGGCGAAGAATGCGATACCGGCGGCATCGACACGAGTTCCGAGTACAATGGCTGCACCCTTCAATGCAAGCGCACCTTTTATTGCGGTGACGGACGCATCACCCACGGTGAGACATGCGACGACGGCAATGCAGAAGACGGCGATGGCTGTTCGAGCACCTGCCAGATTGAAGAGGGCTGGTACTGTGAGCCTCCAGCTGCCGGTTCACCGAGCAAGTGCTATCCCCTCAAGTGCGGCAACGGGGTTTTGGATGAGGGAGAGACATGTGATGATGGCAATCGCGAAGACGGCGACGGCTGCAATAGATTCTGTCAGATCGAACCCGGCTGGATGTGTCCGGACGGCAAAAATTGCCGCAAAACCGTTTGTGGTGACGGTATCATCGAAGGACTCGAACAATGCGAAGACGGAAACAATATTCCAGGCGACGGCTGTGACGAAAACTGCCGCATTGAGCCCGGTTGGGTGTGCCCGGAGATAGGGAAGCCCTGCTATGCCGCGCGATGTGGTGATGGCGTCGTCGCCGGAGACGAAGAATGCGACGATGGCAATAACATAAGCGGCGATGGATGCTCTGCACTTTGCAGACTCGAACCCGGGTGGCATTGCCCGGAGCCAGGGAAGCCCTGCCTGAAATCCGTTTGCGGCGATGGCATTGTCACTCACGGAGAAACCTGCGACGAAGGTCCCGATCCTGCCAATCACACCGCCGGGTGCAAAAACTGCCAAATCCAAATGGGATGGCAATGTCTCGAACCCGGAAAACCGTGTACCAACGATGCGATTTGCGGCAACGGCAAGCTCGAAGGTGCCGAAGAATGCGACGAAGGCCCGGGCAACACAACGGCGGGTTGCGTGGGGTGTATCCAAACCGTGGGCTGGTTCTGCGAAAAACCCGGTGTGTCCTGCGTTCCCTCCGTCTGCGGTGACGGTCTCATGGCAAAAGGCAAGGAATGCGATGATGGTAACCGCATCGCCGGCGATGGATGCGATCCCTTCTGCAAGCTGGAGTCTCTCTTCGACTGCAAGGATGGCGTATGCAAAGCACGCTGTGGCGACGGTATCACCATGTGGGAAGCAGGTGAACAGTGCGACGACGGGAACCTCGTCTCTGGCGATGGGTGTTCCTCGATTTGCACCGTCGAACCCGGCTGGGAGTGCACGAAGTATTCGCACGATCTCCCAGACAGCATCAGGCTCCCCGTGGTGTATCGCGACTTCCGCCAATTCCCAAGCCCCGCATGCAATAGCGCCTCGGCAACGACAAAAGTTGATGGGTGCATCACCACAGCCGAAGCCGCGCTCTATAATACCGGATACGCTTCAAACCAAACCCACTTCCAGGGAGGGCGCGGGCATCCCGACTTCCAGCGCATCAATGGCGGTCTGGAAACAGGCATCGTCGCGCAAACACTTGGGTCCGATGGTCTGCCCGTCATCGCTAAATTTCCGAATACGGCGCAGATTACCGCGAAGTCGTTCCATATGTGGTATCGCGATTATCCCGGCATCAACATGACCCTATACGATCACATCACTCTCAACAGAACATCGACACCAGGAACCTACCAATTCAGCAACAGCAGCTTCTTCCCGCTCACCGGAAGAGGCTACGGCAATGAGAATCAGTCCACGAACTTCCACTTTACCACGCACATACAGACGTACTTCAAATATACGGGTGCTGTGGCAACGCTAAGCTTCAGCGGCGACGACGATGTCTGGGTTTTCGTCAATGGAAGACGGGCCATCGATCTTGGCGGAACACACGGTGTCACGAACGGCAGTTTTACGCTTCAAAGTGTCGTGCACCCGGAAACGGGGCAGAGATGGGATCCCACATTCGGACTTTACGAAGGCGGAATCTACGCCATCAGTTTCTTCCACGCCGAGCGGCACACGACTGCGTCTAACTTCTCCCTTACACTTGCCGGGTTCATTAATATCGGAACTTCCGAATGTAAACCCATTTGCGGTGACGGCCTGCTCCGCGGTGACGAAGAGTGCGATCTGGGCCCAGGCTATACGCCGGAAGAAGCAGCAGCCCTGGGTTGTAAAGCGTGCAAGATCGTTCCCGTGTGCGGAAATGGAAAACTCGAAGGTCTCGAACACTGCGACCCACCAGCCAGTCTCGGAGGGCACCCGCTTTGCCGCGATAATTGTACCTTTGCGTCTTGCGGTGATGGCATTAAACAAGACCATGAAGAATGTGATGGCACTGACTTTGGACAGGGCGCGGGCAATCCGCCTCCGGCAGGCAAAAAATGTTTGCCAAATTGCAAGATTTCCGGGTGTGGCGACGGCATTGTCGACTCCGACCTTGGCGAAGAATGCGATCTGGGGCCCAACAATTCCGACAACGGTATGTGTACGACGCTCTGCAAACGGCCCTACTGCGGCGACGGCATCGTGACCTCGACCATAGGTGAGGTCTGTGACGATGGCATCAACGACGGCCGTTATGGTGGCTGCGGCATAGGGTGTACTTACCTGCCGCCGCGCTGCGGTGACGCCATCGTCCAAACAGAACACGGCGAAGAATGCGACGACGGCATCAACGATGGCAGGTATAACGGGTGTACTTCCGAATGCAAGCTCGCGCCACGATGTGGCGACGGCATACTCCAGCCAGGATTCGAACAATGTGACGACGGCGCTGACAACGGGCCAACAAAGCGCTGCAGTGATTACTGCACACTCAATATTGGTTAAAACCTTTGAGGGGGGCGAGCCCCCTGCGCCGCTATCGGCCTGGCGGATACTATCCGCCAGGCCGATACGCGTCTACCCCCTCT
>WQTY01000169.1 GCA_009786045.1 Pseudomonadota bacterium
GTTCGTTTATTGTTGCAACATCGCATCAGCAGCGCATGCAGGAAATCAACGGGCGGCTGCATAGCGTCGAGCAGGCGGTGAATCGCATGGTGCGCGACTTGTCGACGGCGTTTATGACGGTGCACGGGATGGATGAATCGCAGCTGGAAGTGCGTTATCGTACGGGTTTTGTGGGTACCAGGGACAGGATTGATTTTACGAGTATGGGTTATGTTCGCAAGTTTCGCGACGAGAAGGTGGGGGATCAGAGCGAGATTTCGTATTTTGTCAGGCGCATTCGCGGGGATGATGGCGCGCTTGAGAATTATCTTGTTCGTCGTGAGCAGGCGCCGATCAATGATGATTTTACGCGCGGCGGGACGATATTGCCGCTTTTGGATCGCGTGTTGAGTTTTCGGTTATCGTATTGGGATGATTTGAGGGCGGACAGGACGGTTGGGAATGATGGCTGGGTGGATGAGTGGGATACGGAGAGTACGTATTTCAGGGATCGGCTGCCGAGCCGGGTGAGGATTGAGATAGAGATTGAGGACCCGCTTGGCAGCAATGTGCCGATGCTCATTTCGACGCAGGCACGGATTCACCTTACGGAGAGGCTGGATTTTTAGGTTATGACGACGTTGCAAGGGCGCTTTCGGGTATGGGTGCGGCTCTGCTTTCGATTTTGGCAGGGGCTTGATGGGTCGATTGTCCGTGGTGCGGGCCGTCCGACGCGTCGGGGTGTAGCGCTTTTGCTCGTGCTGACCTATGTGGCGGTCATGAGTGCGACGGTGTTGTCTGGTTTTATGAACAGCCAGGTGAGTTATTCGATTGCGTCCAATGTGCGGGATGATCTGAAAGCCTATTACAAGGCGCACAGTGCGATGAATCTTGGGCGTCTCATGCTGGAGTATCAGTATGATTTGATGGAGGACGAGATTTATGGTCCGCAGCTGAAGCGGTCGAACTTTCAGATGTACCAGATTCTCGATCTTCTGATGGCGCCGTTTAAGTCAGGTATCATTTCGGTCGACGTGCCTCTCGCGAATCATACGATTGCGAGTTTCAACCTGAGGGATGCGGGTGTCGATGCGATGGGGGAGGATTCGGGTGATTTTTATGTGCGGGTGTTTCCAGAGGATGGCAAGCTCAATCTGAACAGGTTTGCCACTGGAGTGGTTCAGAGTAACCTTTACGAATTTTGCATGCTTTTTGCCAACAGGGCGTACGACGACCTCTTCAGCGTTCGTTCCGGCAGGCGCGGCCGGCTGTCGAGGATGGAGCTGCTGGCTGCGATGATCGACTGGGTGGATGCCGACAGTGAGAAGACGTATATTACTGACAATTGCGTGCTGGAGGAATCGAGCGGGGATGAATCGAGTCTTTATGTGGATCAGCGCAAGCGGTACTGGGTCAAGAATGCGAAGCTGACGACGCTAGATGAGCTGTATCAGGTGGCGGGTTTTGGGGATGACATGATGGCGGCTTTTGGGGAGTCGCTGACAGTGTATCCGGTGGACAAGATCAATGTGAATCTTGCCTCTGCCAAGGTGCTGTTTGCGGCGCTGTGCAAGGCTGTGAGTGTAGAGGGCAGCAGCAGCGGGATGGAGGACAGGATCTGGGCCTGTGCGGATCCGAGAGTTGGCCATCAGCTTTTTGTTCTTGCGATGGCGCTGGAGGGCTATCAGCAGTTTGTCTCTAATCCGATGAATTTGTTGTATCTCTATACGGTGGAGAATGAGACGTCGGTGATTCCCGGGGTTGTGCCGGTTGGCACAGTGGTTCCGTTCAGGGATGTGTCTGTGTTTTACAGGGTCACGCGGGCGATGATTGAAGATTCGACTTTGATTCCGAGATTTTTGCTTTATTCGCCGACGGCCTATACGATGCTGGGCGAAGGGATGCTGGGGATTACCTCGTCTTCGCTTGGTCTTTCGAACTTGACGTTTAACACGAGTCAATTATACACAACCATCACAACGGAGAGTCCCAGGATATTTCGGGTTGTGGCAGTAGGTGAGTATGGTGGGACGCGGCGTACGCTTTCTGCGGTAATTGATTTTAATCGAACAGGCGGCAGGTTTCTTTACTGGCGCGGGCAATAGCGGCATATGGGGCATCGAACGATAGGCATAGACATTGGCACGACGGCAGTTCGTGCTGCGGTTTGCAGCGTTGACGGGAAGCGCGTTGAGGTGGAACGCATGCTTTCGGAGCCGATTTTTTGCGACGAGGGCGGTTGGGAGGCGAGCCTCAGGCGTATTTCTGCAGCGTGTTTCCAGGACAAGAGCAAGGCATTTGATGCCATTGGTGTGACATTGGATCCAGCCTCGACGCTGTCGACGACTCGTGTCTTGCCATTTAGCGATCCTCGCGTTGTGGAGCAGGTTCTTGAGCAGAGTCTTACGGATATCTGGAAGATCACGCCCGATTCGCAGCTGGCCTTTTCTGTGGGGGGAGCTGCCAAGTCGCTGACGGAGGACGACGGTACCGGCTACGAAGTTCATGTGATTCATTATTCACGGCAGGAAATGCGCGACCGGATAGCGGAGCTCAAGCTGCGCCGGCTGGATCCGCATGTCATGATGCCTGCGCTGTATGCTTTGCCTCAGGTCATTTCAACGTTGTTTGACCCTGCCGTCGAAACGTGGGCGATTATCGACATCGGTGCGACGCGGATGAGCATGTCTGTCATTCATCGTGGCAAGGTGTGCCTGTCGCGGGCTTTTAAGTTGGGCGGGCAGCTGTTTGACGAAGCGATAGCCCGGGCTTTGGATGTATCAGAGGCTGAGGCGGAGAGCTTTAAGCGGCATTCTGCTTTTTTGGCGCCTCCTGGTTTAGAGTACGATTTTTGGGTGACACTCAGTAAGCGCGGCGACACCAAAGCCAAAGAAGTCGATGCCCGAAGGCTTGCACAGGTGTGTGCGCATGCGGGTGGAATGCTTGTGTCGCCGATTCGCCAGACATTGGCGAGTTTTGTTGCAAAACATCGCATTGAGCCGGAGAGGATCTACCTTACGGGGGGCGGGGCGAAGCTGGTAGGCCTGCCAGAGTGGCTGTCTTCGCAGGTTGGCCTGGATTGCGAATATGCGTTGCCGCTGCGTCAGACCAGTCTCCTTCATCACGAAGATTTCTCTTTGGATGCCGTTTGCCTTGCGTGCGTGGCAGCGGACAATATTGATGCGAAGTGCCCACTGAACCTGCGCTCGGGTGCCATGGTGCACAAAGGAAGTCTCGAATACCTCAAAGATAATAAGTGGCTCATTGCTTCTGTGTTTCTTGCGCTCATCTTTGCCCTGGTTTTCATGCTGTCGACAAAGATGAGTGCTGTTCAGATGGAACACGACAGGCTCAAGGCAACCCTTGAGGAAGCCACGCAGAAGGTTTTTGGAAAGCCGCTTTTGTCGTATCAGCAGATATCCAGAGAGATTGCCGAGAGTCAGGGATTCAGCTTTATCCCTGAGAGAACTGCTTTTACACATTTTGTCTGGCTATCGAATAAGGTCAACGACAACTTATCGGATGTCGAGATGGATCTCAATGCACTGGATATCGATTCACAGCGCAAGATTGTGACAATTCGCGGCGAGATAGCGGGCGATGATGGTCTGCCAAGGTTCATGCAGCTCCTTGAGCAGTATGACTGCTTTCCCGATGAAATTCAGGAACCCAAGACTCAAATGGTCAGGGATCGGTATTCTTTTACGCTGAGAATCGAGGCGAATCATTGCATCACAAGAGGGTCCGATGATGACTAGATCCGAATTTATCCAGAAAATCGGCGAATTTTGGAAAGGCCGTCAGCCTCGGGAAAGGGCTTTTTTCGTGGGTGCGGTGGCGGTGGTGATGATTTTGGTGGGATACACCATCGTGAATACGGCTCTTACCAATATAGAGAAAACAGTCAACGCGACCAAAGAGTTCCGAAGGGCACTGGATTTTGTTGCCGACAACCAGGCCGTGTATATCCAAAATCGGAAGGCAAAAGCCGAGATGCGCGAAAAGCTCCTCTCTGCAGATACCAGAATTGCCACCAAACTGTCGGCCATGGCCAGTGCCCTTGGTTTTGAAGTGACGGTTACACCCAAAGATCCTCACAAGACATCCGACGATTCGGGGGCCGAAGCGCAGGAGATCGAAATCCAGCTTAAGAATGTCGACTATAATAAATTTCTTGAATACATAGTGCAGATCAACAATCTTGATACGCCCATCTATATTCGTCACCTGAACATGAACCGCACGAGCAATAATTCCGGTACCGAAACAAAGATGACGGTTTCACTGACGCTCATCTCCTATCGACTCAGGGAACAGCCAAATGCAACGTAAGCTCTTGATGGGTTTGGCCCTCACAGGGCTTGGCATCATCGTCTTTGTCGTCGCCGTCATTCTGATGTTTCCTACCGATGCGCTGCGTCATTTTGTCGAGGAGACGGCCGAGAAACAGCTCAAATATGAGCAGAGCGTCAGGATCGAAGACATACGGATTACGCCATTTCTGACAGCGAGGATGAAAAATTTTCGCATGATGCCACGGTATGTGGAACCGGAAGATGGCAGCCTCACCACCGAAGGCGGCATGTACGCGGGTTTTTACTGTGCACCAGGTGTTGATGTTTCCCCGTTTATCGTCGACGAGGTTTTGCTTAATCCTTCGTTATTTTCTCTTCTTCGAGGCAAGCCCTCAGGTAGCTTTACCGTGGTCATGCGCGAGGGTGTGCTGGGAGGCAATGCCAGCTTTTCCAAGGAGCAGGTTGTGATAGAGGCAAAGGCCAGGGATATCGCGCTCAACGAATTTGCGCTCCTCAGCAACATGACCAGAGCTCAGTTTTTTGGTACGCTTGGTTTTGAGACACGCGTTGTGATGCAAAACTCGGATATTTCGGAGATGTCGCTCGAACTCGTGGCTCAGAATACGGCTTTGTGTCCAAAACGCATGGCAGTCAACATGGGTGGCGTGCCCTTTATCGAACTCCCCTTTACGGTGTTTGGCGATATCAAAGCCGATCTGGCGATTGAGGATGGGAAGCTTCTGGTTCGTTCGCTCACGTCGGAAGGTCCCGACATCAAAGTGGATGTCAAGGGCGACATTACATTGAGGTCAAGGCGGAGTTCGGAGGTGCGCTTTAATCTCGACATTACGATTCTGCCATCGCAAGCCTGGCTTGATGATAATGGCATGGGGATGATTTACCAGATTTGCCGCCGTCAGGATGATGGATCGATTGATCTGAGGCTTCGCGGTGTGTCGTCGAGGCTCAGGAAAGACTGCGGCACCCCCATTGCGGTGCCGGGTATGCCCGCTGCAAGGCCTGCACCGCCTGCGAGACCCGAGGCTCAGCGCCCCATACAGGCGCAGCCTGCGTCTCAGGCAGATCTGCCCGACACACCACCGCCACCGCCATCCAATCCCCCTCCCCCGCAGGTTCAGAGGAATCAGGACAACCCTCCTCAGGGAAATCAGGGCAATTCGCGCCGCCCCAGCAGCGGTGACTTCGAACGATCGAGCCGCGGCGCCATCCCGAATGTGGCGGGCACGCCTATAGGCAACGATGCTGTCAACGCTCGC
>WQTY01000170.1 GCA_009786045.1 Pseudomonadota bacterium
AGGGGGAGGCTTCCCCCGCAGGTGAAATCAGACATCAAGATCGGCTTGATGATCGGAAGGGTTTTCGTCGGTTGAGTTGTCGGAGGGCTGGTCTGGAAATCCTGCCAGTTTGAGGAGGGCATCCTGGGTTTGGCGGTCCTGGGCAGCCCACATGGCTTCGAGGGCATCGCGCGGCGTCCAGGCACCTGCGCGTTCCTGCATGGCGACTTCGTGGCCGATGGCGCCGGTGGGGACATATCGGGTCAGGAAGCCCATTTGGTTTCGCAGGAAGGTGAGGGATTTGGCTAGTCCTCGTGTGTCTGTGCCGAAGTCTTCGAGGGTGTAGGCGACGAGCGTTCGGAGCCATTCGAGGCGTTGTTCGGCGCATGGATCGAGGGCGTTGCCGAGTTGTATTTCCTTAAAAATCCATGGCTTGATGAGTGCGCCGCGGGCGAGGGCGAGGCCTGCGCAGTGGGTGTGGGCGAGTCTTTCGAGTACTTGTGTGCCGTGCGCCAGGTCGCCGCATCCGATGATGGGGATGTCGGCGGATTGGGCTGCGGCTTCGATGCAGTCCCAGTCGTTGTCGCCGCGATACAGCTGGGCGCGCGTGCGTGCGTGGATGAAGACGGCTGCCAGTCCGCATTGCTGGGCAATGTCGACGATTTCTGCGACGATGTTGTCGTCGGCGTCGAAGCCTTTTCGGATTTTGAGGGTGACGGGGCGTGTCGTTGCCTCGCGGATGGCCATGATGGGCGTGGCGATGTGCTGGGGGCGCTTCAGGAGGAGTGCGCCGCTGCCGTGCGAGATGACGGAGGCGTGGGGGCAGGCGCAGTTGAAGTCGATGAAATCGGCGCCCATGGATTCGGCCAGCTGGGCAGCTTTGGCGAGTTGTTTTGGGTTTGCCCCGACGATCTGGGCGCCGAAGCGCTGTTCGTGCGGGTCTCGCTTGAGCAGCGCGCGGTCTTGTTTTCCGCCTTTGGCGATATAGTGGGCAATGGCCATTTCGCCAATGGTGGCTTCGGCGCCGAGTTCGGTGACGAAGCGGCGAAAGGGGCGATTGGCGATGTTTGTCACCGAGCCCATGAAGATGCGGGCCTGGATGAAATTGTTTTTCATGGCGTTTTTTGGGATGGGCAGGTTGATGGTTGTCGAGTTCTAAAATTTCTTCGCATGCACGCATGCGAAAACTGACACAGAGGCTAGAGCATTTTTAGTTTTTATGTTTGATCTAAGCGAGCTTTTTTTCCCTCACATAAGCAATGCGCAGCATTGCAGGGGGTGCGGGGGAACAAGTTCCCCCACAAAGCGGGAATCAGGAGAGGGCGCGCCTGTCGAGCAGCGATCGTCCCAGGGTGACTTTGTCGGCGAATTCGAGTTGCGACCCCATGGGGAGGCCGGAGGCGATGCGTGAGACGCGAAGGCCTGCTGTGATGACCAGGTTTTTGATGTACAGCGCCGTGGCCTCCCCTTCGATCGAGGGATTCGTGGCAAGGATGATTTCCCGAAAGGCGCCTTGCTGGAGGCGGACAAGAAGCTCGTGGATTTTGAGATCTCTGGGCCCGATGCCTTCGAGCGGGGAGATGACGCCGTGCAGGACGTGGTAGCGGCCATGGTATTCGCGGGTCGTTTCGATGGCCATGAGATCCTGGGGCGACTCGACGACGCACAGCAGCGCGTCGTCGCGTTTGGGTGATGTGCAGAAGTCGCAGGGGGAGGTTTCGCAGAGGTTATGGCAGGTTTCGCACAGTTTGATCGCGCGCCTGGCAGAAAGGAGGGCCTGGGCAAGGGTCTCGGTGGCGGAGACATCCTGGCGGACGAGGTAATAAGCCAGGCGTGCGGCAGATTTTCGGCCAATGCCGGGCAATGTGGCAAAGGCGTCGATGAGGCGCTGCATGACGGGCGTTGTGTTGAGCATGGGCAAAGCGTGGGAAGATGTTGTGGTTTATTTTTGTGAGGGAACTTGTTCCCCCACACCCCCTGCGTGCCTCCCCTTCAGGGGAGGTGGCGGCGGGCACCCAAGGGGCGCTTTGCGCAGAGGGAGGCTTCGACGGAGGGGTGCGCGTATCGCTTGTGGGTGAAATGGCAAGGTGCGTCATTCGATGTCAACAGACCTCGCCACCGCAGGCAGGCACGGCACTATACTGCCTCGTCTTTGTGATGCAATGCCGAACGCAATTTGATATCGAACAGGTGGCTTGGCACGACATTGTGCAGGGCTCGCAGGAGATTGCCTTTGATTTTTGGATTGTTCGCTTCGAGCCCGGCGAGGAGTTTTTTGGTTTCGTAGCGCATGCCGGCGTGTCCGCGCGTGCAGAAAGTTTGTTCAGTGATGGGGACATTGAGGTATTGCGCGGCGTCGATGAGCCATGCTTCCGGTGTGTAGATGAGCGGCCGGATGATGGTCACGATGCCATTGTCTGCGAGAAGCTTTGGGGGCATTGATTTGATTTGTCCACTGTAGAGGGCATTCATGAGGAATGTCTCAATGGCGTCGTCCCGATGGTGGCCGAGGGCAATTTTGTTGTAGCCATGTTTGATGGCCTGTGTGTAGAGGATGCCGCGGCGAAGGCGTGAGCACAGGCCGCAGGGAGATTCATCTTCCGGGACCGTTTGGGCAAGAATGCTGGCGGTATCAAGATCCTCATGCCAGACATGGTAACCCATGCTGGCAATTTGTGTCAGGACGTGGCTTGCGGGGAAGTCAGGTGCCGATTGATTGAGATGAAAGACGCCGATATCGAAATGAATGGGGGCGACCCGGCGCAGTGACTCAATGAAGTGGATGAGGAGGAGGGAATCTTTGCCGCCCGAGAAGGCGATCAGGATGCGATCGCCTGTTTCGAAAAGCTGCCATGGGATGGCGCACTGTGCCACGGTTTTTGATATTTTCTTTTGCAGATGCGGCGGGACTTGGGCGATCATAGATCCTTTTTGATTTTTGGCTTCAGCACCACTTTGCCGTCGCTGACGTGTACCAGGAAGGTGACTTGCTGACATTTGTAGGTTGAGCGAATTTTTTCGGCATTTTGATCGAGCCGGTTCAGGAACGTGACATAGTCCATGGGTGCGGTGATGCCATTCGCAGCCCTGGCTTCCATATAGGTTTTATAGAGAGTCTTCGCTTCGGATTCATCGTAGTGGCTGGCTTGTGTCTCGCCGTTGGCTTTCGTCTGGCATATTTCTGCGCTCTCTGGCGGCACTTCGAAATCCATCATGAGATCCGTCCAGCTTTCGACGTTTTCTTCATCCATGCTCGCTTTGCATGGGGTGATGGTGTACTGCCCGAGGTTGGCATTGCCGATGCCCGGCACGACGGCAAAAGCCCGGAAATCGATGGGATGGCCGGTATTGATGGCCTCAAGCAGGGCATATTTGAGCTGGGTGAGGCCGCGAACAGTGGCATTGACCAGGAGGAAGGCCCCCAGGAGTGCGATGATAAGGAAGATGCCCGCTGCGATGAGGACGTTCCTTCGGAATTGATCCATGGCCTGGCTGGCTTCTCTGATTTCGTTTATGATATAGAAGCCGGTTTCCTGTTCGGGATCCCAAGCCCAGCGCATTCTCGCGAACGCGATTTTGCGTCCGTCGACAGTTCCCCAAAAAGTCTCGCCCGGCGCGATGTCGGTAAAGGCCAGTGAGGCATCGGTATCGGGGGGGGCATCGTGTCGTGCGTATGTGCCTTTCACGATTTGTTCGCGCTCAGCATCTGTGTAGGCGTTGGCGTAGTAGCGATGGCGTGCAGATGGGCTGTTGGCGTTTGGCTTTGTCTGCGCGTAGTACTGGATCAATCGGACGTGGCCTGGCAATGCGGTTGCCATCTGCTCGACCATGTCGCGGGACAACTCCATGCCAACGACGATGGTTCCAATGCGTGTGTCATCCTGCATCACCTGGCGTGTCACAGCGACGAACATTTTTCCGTCCCAGGCAAATAGTCCGAACAGTCCATTGGGGCTGTTTTCGACTTCGCGAAGTGCCGGGATATCTTCGTCAAAGCGCTTGCCGGCCCGCAGCTGTCTGCCTTCTTCTGCGTATGCTATGAGCACCGAAGAGATTTCGCCGTTTTTGAGTGGTACGGAGGCAAAGGCCAGAAGGAGATCAGGTGCGCGTCCCCACCAGTCGGACATGGGTGCAATGCTGAGCGCGTGCCCATTTGGGGCCTGAAGCTGTTCGCTGCGCTTTGCATCGCCCTGTTTAATGCTGGCGGACACTTTTTTTCGCCAGTCGATCATGAGGTTAAAGACGCGCATATTCCAGCTGTTGTTTGTTTGCTGTTTTAATGCATCGCTTGTGGTGACCATAAGCTTGCTTCGCACGTCGGCCAGTTCCTGCGCCAGTGAGGGATTTTCGGCAAGCATTTGGGATTTCACCAGAAGGCTTGATTCGGCATGGATCAGCCTGTCATCAAGAACCGCGCGAAACAACACAAAACGATTTAGCTGTGATTGGGACGACGTGGGCGTCGCATTATAGGACAGGCCGAGAACGACGCCTGCAAAAGCCAATACGAGGCAGGTGACGAAACTCAAAGCCTTGATTTTAATGTGCATCGTCTGTTCTCCTAACAGTCTGGAACCTAACGCCTTGCCAGTTTATGTCACAAATCGCTTGAAAGTAAAGTCGGAATGGAGGCGCTGTCATATCAAAATTGGCGGACAGGCTGTGCAGAGGGGGAGAGTGGTTTGCATGGATTTCGTTGGACAAGTGTTGTCTGGCGGCGTTACAATAACAGAAGTATTGGTGTGCTTGGATGGTGTTGTGAAGATTTTGGGAGGTTGGCATGCGAAAGTTTTCCTGGCTTATGGCGGTTCTTTGCAGTGCACTTATGGTGCCTTCTTTTTATGGCTGCGGCAATGATGGCAAGGATGACGTCGGTGGGGATGCATGCAGCGACACCGAGCCCTGCAGGGACGACAGGTATCGTTGTGTGAAGGGGGTGTGCCTGATGCCGGTGCCGGAAAATGGCGACTGCAGCAAGGACCATGTGTATTGCGTGGCTGGTGAATGCCTGGGCGGGGTGTGCAGGGTAGAGGATATCGAGTTGATATCCTGCGAAAAGAAAGCGGATTGTGATGCGGGGTATGACTGCCACGAGGGCAAGTGCAGGAAACCGGCTGGTGTGGGCGGTTCGTGCAGTACTGCAGATAAGTATTGTGCAGAAGGCGTGTGCGACGAAGGTATTTGCAGGGCAGACGCAAAGGATGGCATCCCTGGCGGGGCCTGTACGGCGCAGACCAGGTGCCCGCAGGGATATGCGTGCAAGGATGAAAAATGCCAGAAGGGCGTGGATGCCGGTTCGCCGTGCGGATACGACGGTCTGTATTGCCTGGAAGGAACGTGCGTGGATGGGCGGTGTGAGTTGGGTCATCCGATGGATCGATATTGCGCAAATAATCCTGATGACCTGCGCTGCAAGGATACGGATGGCGATACCATTTCTGACTTTTACGACCGCTGCGATGTCGACACGGATGGGGATACGGTGCCCGATTGCATGGATCTCGACAGTGACGGCGACACCATTCCCGATGCCATAGAGGCGGG
>WQTY01000171.1 GCA_009786045.1 Pseudomonadota bacterium
CCCCCCACCCCCCCTGCATGCCTCCCCTTTCAGGGGAGGTGGCGGCGGGCACCCTCCGGCGCTTTGCGCCACCTCCCTCGGAGAGGGAGGCTTCGACGGAGGGGTCGCGCATTGCTTGTGGGTAGAAGGCAAAATGATTCGTTTTTGGCTAAAATTCACGTCTCTTGAAACAGCTTCTCTTTTGAGAAGATGCCGAAATTTTATGCCATTTAAGTCAAAGCAGGGATCATGTGTGTCTCCATGAACTGTTGAATGTCCAAATTCCCCTTTTGGAGGGCTGACGCAGAGCGTCGGGGTGGTTCAGCAAACGTCAACGCTTGATTTAGAAATGATATCACCCATCAAGGGCATCAATGAGATCAATCATCGCATCAACAGCCATCTCAAGTGAAGACTCATCGAGAAAAAAGTCAGAAGCATGCGATGGAGGAATCTGCGCCATCTCGCGGGGTCGTATCCCCATCATGGCAAAAAACGAAGCCACCCTCTCCGAGAAGTAAGAAAAATCTTCAGAGGCCAGGTTCATGCCAACTTCCCTGCCAACGCCCCTCTTCTGCCACGTTTCAAGCGCAATCTGCGCCATCGCCGTATCGTTATAGACGGCATTCGCACCGTAAAAACGCTCGCATTCGACCGTCACGCCACAGGCTTGCGCAATGCCCCGGCAGGTTTGTTCGACCATGTCTGCCAATTCATCCATGGCCTGACGCGAAGGCGTACGAAGAATCCCATCAAATACGGCTCTGTCAGCGACGACGTTAAAAGCCGTCCCAGCCTCAAGCTGACAGATCGACAAAACTTCGGGTGCAAAGGCGCGGCAACGCGATTTGGCAGCATAAATCGCCGGAATCATCTGTGCAGCTGCCAAAAGCGCATCGCGCCCCTTCTCAGGATAAGCAGCGTGCGCCCCTACCCCCTTCACCCGAACCCGAAACCGCCCACTGGCCGCCCAAAGACAACCAAAGCGCACGCCCATGATCCCGGTGGGCAAAGTCGGATCACTGTGCAAAGCCAGCATCTGGCCAATTCGAAAGCGCTCCAGTATCCCCTCCTGACACATGAGTTCAGCGCCAGATGGATCCGCCCCCGGTGCACCCTCCTCATTCGGCTGAAGCACAAAAACAACATCCCGCAACAAGCGACGCGGCCGTGAAACGAGTTTCCTGGCTATCCCCAGAGCAACTGCCATGTGCGCATCATGACCACAGGCATGCATACAGCCGTTTGTCGATCTAAAGGGAACTTCCGTCTTTTCGACGATTGGGAGCGCATCCATGTCGGCACGATATCCAAGCGCCGGACGATTGCGATCCTCGCCAGGCAAAACCGCCACCAGCCCCGTCCTGGCAATCCCCTGTGTCACCTCAAGGCCAAGCCCGCAAAAAATATCTGCCAAATAGGCCGCTGTCCAATGCTCCGAAAACCCAAGTTCGGGATGCACATGAAGTGCTCGCCGGTGCTCGATAATCCATGTCGCAAAGTCTGTCATATCCACGGCTTAATACTCGATTATCTCGCCATTTTCGTCGACAAGACCCCGCTGCCGCATGATGGCAACCGCCATCAGCGCATTAAACGTCGCACTGGGGCGAAGCTTCTCACCATACTCCGTCATAATGCCGCCATCATTCTTATCCTGGGCTGCACCAAGCATCCCCAAAATGCGAACCATGATTTCGTTGATTTCGGCATACTCCAGGGCATCAAGGACCTCAACTATCGTCGAGCAGTCATAAGCATCGATCTTGTGCTTTCTGACAAATATCCCCAAATTGTCGAGCGCATCCAGTGCAATGCTTCTGTCTGCGCCTGCAGGACTCCGCCCAAGAAGCAACAATACTGCCCAATAAGGATGCACCGTGTCTGCAAAGGGCATCTGCGTCCAAACCTGACGAATATAGCGCACAGCCATCGGCCACAAATCCGCAAGCCCGATCTCAAGACCATAACCTGCGATACAAGCCGTTTCATAAACCCGAAACTGCGCCGGATGATACCAGGCCGGGCACTCGGGGGCAGCCAAAACCTCAGGCAACTCCTGCCATGTGCCATCGGGCATCACCGTCTGACGCAAAAAACTCGCCGTCTGCGCCGCCTGAGGCACATCCACCTGATGATGCGTCACCATGATGCGCATTGCCTCAATGGTCGAGTGGATTGACGCCGCATCGCCCGTATAATCAGGATCTATCCCGCCTTTAAAACCACCATTGGCTGCCTGATACTGTTCCAAAGCACGCCAGAAAACCTCGTCATTCACCACAGAACGCCAATGTGCAAGGCGAATGTTGCAAATCGGATCATCGCAAACACGAAGAAACTCATAAGCAGCCTCCGTGTTAAATACGGGAGGCTTCAGACCTGGAATATCCAGCACTTCATAGTAGGAATAAGGATGACCGCTTGTCACAATGATACTCCGTCAGACAATCGCCGCCTGAAAACCCAAAACCTCACACGTGCTAAAGGTTAAACCACCACTCAGCAGCTATGCCAAGGAAATGCACCACCTCAGCCTGGCGCAAACGGTCGCGCTCGGGAAACATATTGCGCGCCGCCTCGTTGAGAAAACTCACCGTATAATTGAGGCGAATCTCCGGACGGGACAACAGGCCTTCGCCAAATCGTACTGCAGGCAAAAGCGAAAGCTTGAAAATCGAGCCCATATCCTGCGTCTGCGTTACCGGGCTCAACCCGTTCGGACGGCGCAGCTGCTGGCTCAACTCTATACCAGGCGCGAAATACCGGCCCACGCGACCCGCAATGCGAACATTCCACACCCCCTCAACGCCATCGTCGAAATCCTCTTCGATCCCGTCGGCATCACGAAAATAACGCACATAGCCACCCAGCAATACGTTCACATAGCGAAAATCAAGCCCGGAACTCACACCAAAAAGAAACTGACGTGCATCCGCTGCCTTCAGGTCTGTCGAAACACCAAAAGGAATCGCCATCTCGCCATATGCCGCAAGCCCACCCGCATACTTCACGAACACATTCGCAAAGCTCTCTCCAAGAAAGTTCGATACACCAAACTGCCCCCCCACAAGCCAGCCATTATCCGATGGCAGCTTCTTGACAGACTCAGGCTGCGTCTGCAAATACTCTCCCTCACCAATTGCATGAACCTCACCGTAAAGCTTCGCCTTGAACTGCACCCCCTCTTCCCGGCCAAAAAGCTGCTCAACCTTGAGCGAAGCAATAAAACGCTGACGGTCGAGGAAAACCACCTCGCGTTCACCCACAAACCGTTCATCGACAACCTCGACCACCTGGTACTGGTAGCTGTTGGTGAGCCGGTTAACGCCAAAATGCAAATCAATATTCGTACGCGTCTTGCCATGCCAGCCCACACCGCCGCCATACGTGTTCAGATTATCCAGCGGCCAGAAATCCAGAAGATAGATATCGTCCCCGCGATACATTCGCGAACCCGCCCAAAGCCTCAGGCCATCTATCCAAAGATTGCGCGCCTCAACATAGAGGTTGCGAACCGCTAAATTGGCATCCCAATTGCCATCAAAATGGAAAAGCTTTTCCCCGTCCAAAGCAAGCGTTGTGACGACCTCAACTTCAACGCCCCGGTCATCGCGATAGGGCACATAGCCAAGTGTCAACTCGACATAACTGCCCTCATCCACCCGAGGTGAGGGTACAACAAGGCGCGTCTGACGCCCAGGGCTGCCATCCGCGGGATTGATCGATGGCTGAACCCGGCCATATGACGCAAACCAAAACCTGTTCCCAATGTAATCCAGCACCTTCTGACCAGCGCCATCGCCATCCTCGGCTGCATGTCTGCGCTCGACGATCTCTACTTCCACCTCAACATGGACGGGCTCAGACAGCGGCACGCTGCGTACATCCGCTGCCACACCAAAGCCTGACGGTGCCGTCTGAACCGAAGGCCCCGGCTGCTGCCACTCAAACGCCCGGTCTCTCGCAGGTTCTGCACGAACTTCAACCGACGGCTCTGAAACACCTTCTCCTGACACCGACAAAGAAGATCCCGCCGACACTTCCTCGGCAGATTCCTGCGCCTGTGCCACAAAAGAAACTCCAAACGCCGCCAACACGACCGACAACGCCAACGTCCTGCGCATCAACTCTCTCCTTCGGATACACCCAAACCACGCCCCACTGCCATCTATGCCTCACCCAGAACACCCACCAGCACACCTGCGCTAATGCGTATCCACCAGATTCACTTCCGAGACAACAATGTCATCCTCTGTATCAAGCTCACCATCCGGGCCAAGCGATCTTATATCAAAAGTCCGCTCATCCAATCGCCTGTAATGGTACGGATTCCCCCAGGGATCTCTCGGCCAGAACAATCCAAACTGCTTGTGGATCCCCGCTTTGGCCTCTTCAAACGTCGCCGGACACTCCTGATTGACTGAACACACCGCAAGCATATAGTTAAAAAGCTGATTCACCAGCTTCAGAGCCTTGCGATCGTCCGGCAATACCCCACCCTTAAATTCTTCGACCTGAGCCACATGCTCATACTCTCCTACGGTCGTCGTAGATGGTGTCGTCTGAGGCAGCGCATCCACCACCGCAGGCTTCTCACCCTCACTGCGCCGCTCCGAACAACCCGGCAACGCAAAAAAGGCGACCAAGACCACGATCACCGAAACAAAGAAAGAAAAATTACCCTCTTTTAACCGCGACATCATGGCAAGCCGCCTCCTCATTGAATTGTCCTCAGGATCCACGAACGCCCCACAGGCGAACAAGGGTAACCCTACTTTTGCTTTTTGGCAAGACCCTTATGGATATCAAGCAACTGGGCAACACGGAGCGTCAACAGCTTCGCCCGATACACCGTATCGATCTTGTCCGTGCTCTTCTCAAGCTTCAGCGTGCTGATTGCATCCGCAAGCGCAGCCTTGCTGCCAAAACGCTTCGTCATCTCTTCATGCGCCGCATAAAGTTTCAAAAGCTTGCGATTGCTCACCGTGAGAATCTTGCGCTCAAATTCGGCTTCGCTCAAACCCTCAGGTCGCTCCGCCTGCTTCAGCACTATCTTCGCAAGCGCCTCTTTTGATCCAAATTTTTCTTTCACTTCCGCACAAGGTGACAACTTGGCCATGTCTCTACACTCCCATCAAAATATCCTGGCCGTAACATACCGCAAATGCACAGCATGAACGGGCGCGCGGCTTTTAGCACGCAAAATGGCCTTTGACAACCCCTTTGTGGGGGAACGCATTCCCCCCCTGCGATACTGCGTATCGCTTGTGGGCAGAGGGCGAATGGCATCATTTTGGCCCAAATTATCGTCTTTTGTAACGGTTTTACACCGGCAATGCTGGAAGGGTTCCAGAGCACAACGCCTTTTTGCTCCAAAGCAATGCGCGAGCATTGCAGCGGGTTCGGGGGAGCAATGCTCCCCCGACTGAGCGTGGGGCAACGCCTTACGAGCCGGGCGTTGCGGGGCCGGCGACTGAGGCCCCGCAAAGGGGGTAGCCGCGTATTGCCGCATGCGGCAATAGCGGCGCAGGGG
>WQTY01000172.1 GCA_009786045.1 Pseudomonadota bacterium
AGGGGGCAAGCCCCCTGCGCCGCTATCGCACTCGCCTTATCACTGACGGCAGGGTCGCGGCGTCGAAATGGTGCAGATTCCAGGATGCAGGGAGGCGTGGAAGGGAACGTACTTCGTACGTGACCGACCACAACGACGCCGCTGACAACGACGATGCACCGCCTCGGCGAGCGCAATACGCGGCTACCCCCTCTGCGGGGCCTCAATCGCCAGCCCCGCAACGCCCCGCTCTCGGGGGAGCCAGCTCCCCCGAACCCCCTGCGATACTTCGTATCGCTTTGGGTAAAACATTGTTGCCTTTGGATAAGACCATTGCCCCAATGGCAGCCTGTAGGGGCGGATGGCAATCCGCCCGGTCACAACACAACCAGCCCGTCATTGCATCGGATGACAATCCGCCCGTCCACGATGATGCCCGCCGATTGCCTTTTCATGCCTTCCGGGCTAAGATATGCACTTCGCAGAGGCGCACGGGAACGCGGCTCCAGGAGGGGAGCAAGCGTTATGAACGGGCGCAGGATTGAGACTGGAGCCGGGCCGTGTTTCGCCAATTGGCAATATTTATTTTTTTCGTTCAGATAGGCGCAGGTCTGTGGATGTCGCCGTTGCTTGCTCAGGACAAGGACGACGAACTCAAGCCCACGGATCATCCCAAGCTGTCTTTCGACCCACACGCTTCACCAGAATCTTCAGCCTCGCTTGAGAATCAGTTTCCCGAGCAGGCGGCAGAGATCAGAGCCTTTATTGCGGCACATGTGTCGCGGGCCCACGCACGCGATATCGACGGCTATATGTCAGATTTCGTGCCAACACGCCTGCGCCATCCAGAAATTCAGCGCGACTATGCCGAGCGCGCCATGGCGCTGGAGGACTTGCAGCTATCCCTTGTTGCCATCGAATTTCAGCAGATTCAGCCGCGCTCGGCAACGCTGCATACTCGCCAGATTGCCACCTATCGCGACGAGCATGGGCAACCCGTTGTCGATGACGCCATCATCAGCTACCGCCTCCAGAAAACTGACTCGCAGTGGCAAATTCAGTTCACTGAACGCCGAAGGCTGGCGGTCGAATGAAAAAACTCGCATTGGTTTTGCTCTCCACGCTCTGCCTGCACTGCACAGCACCTTTGGAGCCACCCTCATTTGCTTCGATAGCCAATCAACTGCCGAATCCGTGCCAGGAGGTTGGGTTGTCGCCCTATGAGACACTCGGCGACTTGATCGAAGCCGGCAAAACCTGCCGCCAGGCTCATATTCTTTCAGAGATGATCGCCTTTGATATTGAGCGCGGCGAAACCGCTGACAGGGTACTGGCAGTCGCCAGGGCCGAAGCTTTGGCACTGGCTTCACTAAACGTCTTCGACACAACAGACAGCCCAAGGCTTGGTCAAATCAGTGCTCCTGTCGAGGTGGTCATTTTCAGCGACTTTCAGTGTCCATACTGCCGCCTCAGTGCAGGCGTCATGCACGATTTGCTGACAGCCCGGCCAGAAACCGTGACGATTGTTTTCAAGCACATGCCGCTGAACAGGCATCCGCTTGCATATCCGGCGGCGCTTGTAAGTGCCTATGCCCAGACAAAGGGACAATTCTGGCCTGTCCACGACATGCTTTTTGAGGAACAAAAAGGGCTCAGCCGGACAAGGATCATCGAAATACTTGTATCGCTTGGCGGCAGTGAAAACGAAGTTCTGGATGAGAAAGGAAATCATGCCCTTGCATCTGTCATTGAAGCGGATCTGGCAGAAGCCAAACTGGCAAACGTACAGGGCACACCCACGGTATTCGTCAACGGTGCCGAGGTCAGCGGCGCCACGATCTTTGCACGGATGCAACACCGCATTGATGCTGAAATAACCGCTCAGGCCCTGTCATTCGACCCATAACGCGGGTTCTGTTTTTATGTGGGGGAGCCCGCATTGTGCAGGGGCGAATCATGATTCGTCCCTGCTATAATGATTCGCCCCTACTCCGGGCAAATGCCGCCTGGGCACACTACGCAGTTTCTGCCAGCGCTGTCACACTTCGAGATTCGGGCCACACCATCGCCAGGGTGTCCAACCTGTGTGCCACCGCCAGGCGCAGGCATCGTATCACTGCCACCCAAGACCACCGTGTGGCTGAGATAATACTTGCTGCCCAGAACATAGCCAAACGGTTTATGAGAATCCTCTGTCAGGGCATAGCCTGATCCGCCCGCACCAGCCGACAGGTATAGACCAGCAGCACCGCCATACCAGCCGCCACCGCCTCCAGCACCCGGATTGTAAAAGCGGCTTCCATTACCCCCAATGCCAAAGCTCCCATAGGCAAACTCAGATAAGAAGCTATTGTTCCCAGGGTTAAAGAAAAGCGGCGGATCATCAGGATGCCGCATACCGCCCCCGTGTATCTGACTCCCGCCTGTAGCAATCATCAAGCTTTCAAATGGGCCAATCATATCCTCACGCCAGGTCGAATCAATCTGCGTGTACCCCCCCACCTGCCCACCACCTGTACCGCCTATGATATGTATGACGCCAGCGCTGATGATTGACGTATGCGAGGGGTCATATTCGGCAAAGAAGTAACCATTATTGCCTCCTCCGCCACCTGCCACGATGACACGGTGGTTGAGGCTGTTGTGGCCGATTCGGATATCCGAACCGCCACCACCACCTGCCCCCTGCAGGCCTGCGAAACCGGCAAAATAGTCACGGTTACTGCTGCCACCACCATTTCTTCCTCCCGCAAAGACAACGCTAAGGTAAAGATCCATGCTCATACCTTCGGGCAGGAAACCATCACCGCCTTTGCCGCCTTCGCAAAGCCAAACCTTTGTACTTTCGGTGAGTGTCAGGATGCCGCTGGCATAACCACCTCGATTGATGTCTATTTCTGGTCGATAGGTCGTATCGAGGATGCTGTCTGTCCATCTCTTGATCACTTGAGACCAATCCTCCTGATCCATCCAATTGATCGTAAAATTGGGATTTGTGGCCCCGGAAAAACCACCCTGTGCGCCCCAAACTTCGAGCTGGTAAGTGCCAGGCGCGAGGATAACGGTCGCATCGCAGGCAGGCCTGACCAGATCGTAGGTGACGTTAATTAACCCAGCAGCGCCTGTTTCGAGCTTAAACGCACCGAAACTGTCTGCGACAGGGGCGCTTAATGTGAGGGTCACATCTTGTGGTACAAACCAGTTTTCTCGTGTAAAGGTAAGGCTGGTCTTGTCGAGCGCAAAACCAGGTGGTGGCAGCTCAATGCCATTTTCATCGACATAACCTGTGGAACCGGGATAAATATCAAGGGTGATCTCGTCTCCCGCCCACCTCGACCAGCCATCCATCGCAACCGTAAACGTTGCAGACAGCAAATCAGGTGCAAAACGCAGATCCTGGGGGTAGTTATATATATTCCCAGGAGATTGTGCATCATCATCCACACAGGCGCCAAGCGTTGGGCTCGTGTAAATCTGGTGGTATTTAGAATCTTCGCTTAGCGCGGAGAAAACGACACTAAACTGACTGGGTATGGGCCCCATGTGAAGCGATTCCATGAGTGTGTGCGCAATGCCGTGAATCACCGTGGTCTGCGGCACGTTCCAGTTGTCGGGTGTAAATATCAGAACATTTTCGCTGAGTCTGGCCACATGGTTAGGAAAGACAGCTGGCGAAAGCACCACAGCTGACGTAGGTTTAGAAGTGAGCACAACTTCGAGGGGTGCGGTCATCGTGCCTTTGGGCATTGAAATGAAGGGCACTTCGTTTTGTTTGGTAATCAGGACTCCGGCCGTATCGATATTTTCGTTGATGCCGTTGATGATGTGGGGGCCTGCCTTATCGAAGAGGCTACCCGTGGGCGTGAGGATGATTTCGAAGGGTTGGTCGCCATCGTCGATGTCGTCGGGGACACCCGTGACCGTCACAATTTGTGCGACGTCCCAGTTTTCGGGCGTAAAGGTGAGCTCCGAAACGCTGACAACTGCCTCGGCCGTGTTTGAAGAAACCACGCTTACCATGACAGGGCCGATGGGTGTTGCTGCCAAAATGATGGGCAGATCGACCGATGTGCCAGACTCCGACACAACAATGCTTGTGATGCCATCGCCAATGCTGAGACCAGGTTCGTCAATGTCGAGATTAATGAGCGGGCGAGTGGCGATGTAGCCATCATAGCTATCGTCGGTGGATGCGGTGACAAAGAGGATGTCATAGTCCTGATCGCCGTCGACCACGCCATCGGGCACACCCTTCACGGTAACGGTTTGTTTCTGATTCCAGTTATCGGTCGTAAAGGCGAGTTCGAGCCGATCTACGACGCTGCCCGACTGGTCAATGAGCACACCTTCGCTGGTGCGGGAAGACGTGATGGCGACTGTCACGGAGGCTGTCGGCAGCGTATGAAGCCAAACATCGAATGTTGTCGAGGTGCCGTCTTCGCTCGTGTATCCTGAGCTGCCAACGATATGCAGCCCCGGGCTGTCCTGATCTTCGACGATAACGACCCCAGGCGTACTTGTCAGCTCATTGCCATCTTCGTCATAGAGCCTGATGGTAAAGAGACACTCCAAATCGCCTGTTGCCATGCCATTGGCGATGCCTGAGACAACGATTGTCTGGGTATCCTGCCAGTCGTCCCTGGCGATGTTGAGTTCGCTGGGATCGATGCTGCAAACATTGGGCGTGTGATTCTCAATGACGTAAGTAACGTCCGACCCCGGATCCCTGCTCATCGAAAGATGCACATCGGCTTTGACGCTTCCATCTTCGGAGGCATTGCCTCGCACGGTGACCGAGACCTCGATCTCTGGCAGCGGGGCATCCGGACCGATGACTTGGACGTGTCCAGGTGTGCTCGCCAGTTCGTTGCCATCTTTATCACGAACAATCACGTCAAAATGACAGTCTTGATTGCCCATTTCGCCATTATCGAGACCAGACACGACAACACTTTGAGACGCCTGCCAGTCGTCAATGTCGATTTGCATCGGGTCGACAACACAAACATCAGGCGTGTGGTTAACAATGAAGTAATAGGTGTCGCCACCAGGATTCCTGTTCACCGAAAGGGTAACATTTGCGGTCTCGCTTCCGTCTTTAGAGGCATTCCCGCTGACTGAGACATGAATTTGGAGATCCAAGCCCGGCATGGGGGCAAGGGCGTCATCCTGGCAGGCCATGAAACTCACCCCAAAGGCAGCCATGAGTGTGGGCATAGCCAGTCGTTTATAAGCATTCATTCTACAAGCTCCGTTATGGGTAGTGAAAAAACTGTGAAGTAATATTGACGCAGGGCCAAAGGTTAATTACGGACAAAAATTCTATCTGGTAAGGGACTATCTAGCAGAAAGCAGTCTCACTTCAACAAAATTCAAGGAGAGAATATTTTTTTTAAGTTTATACATCCAAGAAGATGAAAGCGGGGCGTTGCGGGGCCGGCGACTGAGGCCCCGCTCTTGGGGGTAGCCGCGTATCGCGCTCGCCGAGGCGGTGCATCGTCGTC
>WQTY01000173.1 GCA_009786045.1 Pseudomonadota bacterium
CCGCCCCCGCCGCCCCCTGCAGCAGCACCGCCGCCCCCTGCGGCTCCGCCTCCGCTCGCGGCTCCTCCTCCTCCGCTGCTCCCGCCGCCGCCCGCGGCTCCTCCTCCTCCGCTGCCACTGCCGCCGCTTGCGGCCGCGCCCCCACTGCCCGATGCAGACTGGCCGGTTTGGGCATCAAAATCGAGATATGCCTCGAAGCTCGGGGCTGTGGTTGGGGCAATAAATCCTTCGTTGTTGGACTCAAACTTTACGTTGATGGAGTAGATCGAGCGCCCGCTCTCGGCTGAGAGCTTGATATAGTGGAGACCGGATTCCGGCACAAAGGTTCGAAGTTCGCCGGTTGCTCCTCCAGAATCGCGGCGCTGAACTTTGATGGGGATGCCAAACCGATCGTAGACGCCAATCTCAACGTTGAAAATCTCGAACGGATGATCCCAAAATGTATTGACGATGATATCGCCCGGTGTTGGCACAAAGATCATCTTCCAGTCGATTTCATCCCCGGCCGTGGGATACAGTTCGTCACTCGTGACTTCATTGAGTTCCAAACGAATGGCGCCGGCACGGAAGGCATCTTCATCAAGTTTTGTCGTGCAGCCCGCGGCCAGAAGCACGGAGATGATTGTCATGAGTGCGGTTTGTGTCGATCTCTTTTTCATTGTCGTGCACCTGGGTGGGGTTCAAGAACTCGCCTCCTCCCCCATTAAACATCAAACATCGCCACATGTCAAAAGCGAGCTTCAATAAGGAGCAGGAACTGAGAGCGGAGACTATGCGTCGTGGTCGGGAGAGGTGAGTGCACCTGCCGATTTGGCGTGAAATTTTTCCATGAGCGGGAAGAATTTGCCGGTATTGGTAAGCGTAAGCGGCTCGAAATCGTATTTGAGGCGCGCGTATTTGTTGCAGGGGATGGCGTGGCAATAGGCCAGGGCTGCGGCTGCGCGGCGATAGCAGGACATGTATTGTTGCGGGGAGATGGGCTTGCCATCCTCGAACAGGAGTCCCGTCTTGATGCTGATGGGTTGACGATAGAGATTGGCATAGTGAAGAATCTCTCGTCCGAGAAGATCGACGGGGATGATTCGATGCGGGGTTAAGGCCAGGTGCCGCGTAATCGCAACGAGGATATTCGCACTGGAGCTGACGAAGAGAGGATAGTTTCCGACATAGATCAAATAGAGGCCTGCGGCTCGATTGGTTGGCAAGTTTGCAGAGTAGAATGGTCCAAACCACTTGATGACCCAGCTGCGGGGCCCGGGATGACTATTTGAAGCAGCCTCTCCCATGGCCGCATCGTCATCGTCCTGCTCAAAGGGAGGCGGGTATCCGGGAGGCAGAACAGGGGGATTCTCGGATAATTCATCGGGGAGCCCCTGGACATCGGGCCCAACCACCATGAACTCCTGAACTTGTTGAACCTTGCTGTGATTCTTGGGCATGGCTGGTTTCTCCGAATAATCCAGACTCAGGCTGGGAAACCATATCCTATGGCACAGTGTTTGTGCCACAAAAAAAGTCCAAACCAACGTGCAAATGTCCCGCCAGGGTGTGTGGGGCAGGAGGGCGAAACGGCGACCGGGGAGGGGCAGGCACTATTCTGCGGCAGGTGGCGGCTTCTTCTGCGCGCGAAACAGGCCATTGCAGTGGTTCATGGAAACCGTCAGGCCACGGTGGAGATACAACTGCAGCGCTTCGACGGCGACTTTGATGCTCTTGTCGTAAAGATCCAGATCGTCCTGAGGCACTGCGTTCAGAACATAGTTGACGACATCGCCATGCTCAGGACGGCCGATGCCGATGCGGATGCGCCCGAAGGATTGGCCGCCTGTCACTTCAATGATCGAGCGCAGGCCATTGTGACCGCCGTGTCCGCCGCCGGACTTGACGCGAATGTCGCCCAGGGGGAGATCGAGTTCGTCATGCAAAACCAGGACGTCTGCAAGTGCGATGTGATAAAAGGCCATGCAGGCCTGCACACTCTTGCCGCTCAAATTCATAAATGTCTGGGGTTTGAGCAGATGCACAGAGCGCCCGCCCACGCGCGCTGATCCAGAAAGCGCATGGAATTTCGTCTGGGTCATGCAGACACCCGCCGCCGCACACCATGCATCCAATACATGAAAACCTGCATTGTGGCGCGTTGCAGAATACCGTGCACCGGGGTTCCCCAATCCAACCACAAGAACTGCTGCATCGCTCATTGCCGATACCTGTTTGAAAAACTGCCATGCATGCACGCGAATGAACCATCGGCAAAGCCCATGGCACTTCACTCTCTATCAGAAACCGCTGTTCGCACCCCAAATATTTCCACACGCACACCTGGAGAAGGACACAAAAAAGGGCTCATACCGGCAGACCGGGCTGAGCCCCTGAACGCGGCTGCTCAAAACTAGCTTCGGGGCGGGATGATCTCGGCAACGAGGAAGTCGCTGTCAAAGATGAACTCGCAGCCTTCCGGCACAGGAACCTGGCTGATCTGAGCGCGCTCCTTGAGGCCCATCGGGCTGACATCGAATGCCACGACAACGGGGATGTCCTTGGGCAGACAGCGCAATGCAACTTCGCGTGCCGCCTGACGCAGCTTGCCGCCCAGGCCAACGCCGGCTGCCTTGCCGTCAAGACGGATGGGCACTCGCACGGTCACCTTGCGCTGAGCGTCGATCGCATAGAGATCGGCGTGAATAATGCGGCGCGTGACAGGGTCGCGCTGGATGCTGCGAAGCATAACCTCGTGCTTCACCTCAGCGCCGTTATTATCTATCGCAAGATCAAACACCAGGTTCGGACCATGATCCGTCGACAGAATTTTTAACAGCTCGGCCGGATCGACAGCCGCAGAAGTCGCTTCTGTCGTGCGGCCATAACAAATCACCGGGGTTAAACCCGACGATCGAAGCTTGCGATTGGCACCTTTTTTTGTCTTGCTGCGTGCGACACCCTTGAGAACAAATTTTTCCATTGCTTTATCCAAACGAAACGGCAACCCCAACAGACGAGATGCAACACCTCACTGCATCCATCCCAACTGGCTGCGGATTATCCTCTGCCAAATTCATGCAGAGAACCGCGCTTCTAGCGGTATGTCGATGGATTAGTCAATAGCAAATCTCGGGGGAGCTGGCTCCCCCGCGTCAAAAACGCTCTAACGGGCCGGGTTAAAGGAGAGGGATTTCAGCGTTTCGATGGATTCAATCCTGGTCGACCATTCATACCGATCGATGTTTTCGTAAATCGCTTTGGGAACCCGCGTGCGCAGGATGAGGTTTCGGTGGGCTTTATCCGCATCCCAGATGGCGATGGGATCCGATTGGCGGCCAAAATATCGTCGTGCCGCTGCAAGGTGCATTGCCCACTCCGCAAGAGAGCCCTGGGGAGCGTTGGCGTCTACGTTTGTGATGTAGATGGCAATATATCCCTCCCCTTCGTGGACGATCTCGAAGATGCGTGTCTGCGAGGGAAAATCAATGATCGATGTCAGCATGACTTCCCAATAGCCCTGACCATTGACGCGTCTGTACACGTTGGAGTCGTTCGAGTGTCCATGGCCGGTGATGTGCAGGATGACACCGGCATAGGAAGCCAGTGCTTCCTGAAATGCATATTGCGTTACTTGCCCGGATAACTTCGAATCGTGATGCGAATGCACAATGACAAGTTCATTTTTGGACGCGGCGTCGGCAATCTCTCCTTTAAGCCAGCTGAACTGTGACGGCGTCATATGCGTTTCCGAGAACTCCACATGATTGGTGTCCAGGGTGATGAGCCGGATGGGGCGATTGGGTATGGGGTAAACCGAGTAATGGCCTAATCCCTGTGCGATCAGGTCTGGGTTGAGGCCGTGCCCTGCCGGCAGGCCCGGGGCATCGTAAAGTGCCTGCAGCGCTTCGGTTTTTGTCAGCAGGCGACGCGCAGGGTCGGCCGGCGTATAGCCGGCATCGACGATGGGCGAATCGGGATGCGAAGCATCCCGGAAACCATTGCGGTAGCCTTTGCGATACTCATGGCTGGCCCAGGGGAGGTAGTCGAACAAAGGAATAACCTCATTCCCCGTGCAGGCATTTTGGATCGTCTCATTGGTAGGCGTGAAACCCATATACAGAAAATCGTGGTTTCCGAGGGCGGGGTACCAGGGGATGTTCCCAATCCCCTGGGCATAGAACGGGTCAGAAAAATCGTTGTTTGGGCCGGGCACCGGATCATTCTTAACGCCAGAGTCTGGATCGAGCAGCCCACCAGACATGATGCGCACGAACCAGGCCATTTCGTTTTCCTGAGCGTTGTCAACCATGTCACCGGAGACCAGGGCAAAGTCAAAGGGCCGCGAGCTCAGATCCGAAAGCCGGCGTGCTGTCTGCACGTGGACGTCGAACATTTGTGTCGAAAGGTGGGATTGTGGGCGGTAGGCACTCGAAGAAACATATGGCGCGATATACAGGCCCTCCAGGCGGCAAGGCGATTCCTCGTCGATAAGCTGCGGATCTGCCACCTGCCAGAAATAGGCCAGACTCTGCCCGCGATGCGAAATCATAGGCGCCTGACCAGACAACAGGCTCTCGCGGACTATCCATGGCTCACCTTCGACGTATGCCATGCCGAGTCCGAATCGAGTGTACTGGTCGATCTGATTGGCCCACAAATCGCGGTTGGCAATGCGGCTTCTGACCTCTTCTGCGGGATGGCGCTCAGTGCCGATGGTCGGACGCTGCGCTCGCTGCAGGGTGGTGTACGGTGCATGGGTCAGGGGAAGTACCCAAATCCCATCCACATAACGTTCGATGGGGTCATCGTCAGCGGGTGTCACGATGACTTCCCTGCAGGCAGGCTCATTGACGCAGAGCGGATCCAGGCAGTTAATCTCAGCGCTTTTGTCGCACTGCTTTTCAGGCGGCTGCTGACAGGCAGGATCGTCAGCACAGCGCGGATCCTCGCAGTCAACCTCTCCATCCTCGCCGCATTGTTCTGGCGGCTCAATGATAATGATGCAATGACTCTCAGCGGCACATGCCGGATCAAGGCAATCGATAAGGCCGTTGCCAGTATCGTCTATACCGTTGTTGCATATCTCTTTCTTGGGAAGATTTGGCTCGACGGGAATCTCGTTGGTGCCATTTTCGTCAGAAAATCCTGATACGCAGCCCGTCGCGAGAATGCCGATCGCCAGGCAAAATAGAAGTTTGCGATGCTGATACATGCCAGTTCCTCCATGATGATTTGTATGACGCAATGCGTTAAAATCCGCGCCACACCTCACTTTAAGACGTTTCTTATACGCATGCCGGAAGGCTTACAAATGTTATTTTCCCGGACCATGGTACCGAACATCATCATGGCATCCGGCGTCATGCGAGATGTCCCGGCTGGATGAAGCCCTCCGGCTGTTCGCATGGCGCAGTGCGGCAAGCAAAAAAAAGAGCCCGCCAGTGGCGGGCTCTCATAGAACTGCTAAGA